>NZ_VPEE01000024.1:0-45085 GCF_013417345.1 Acinetobacter sp. YH16032
GCGTGGATTTAGGAGAAGTTGCAACTTTTCTAAAAAGCTCGAAAATCATTTTAAAGCCTTTGATTTGACTTTCTTTTACCTTAATAACGGATTTGTTTAACGCCAGCATACTTTTTGAAACACCACCGGACTTTCTCTATATTAATGACCTACAAAAATATTGTATTGAAATAAATAAACTTAAAAAATCATGGCAGCAAAATATTTTTAGAGAAAAAAATAAAGAAAACCCTAAAAAAAAATATCACTTACCATTAAGAAAAGATGCAAAAAAATTCTTAGAAGAATTAGCACTTTTCAAAAATATTTCTGAAAGTGAAGTTTTAGAAATATTGATTAAGGAGGCGTATAAAAATGAAATGTGTAATGAAAAAGGAAAGGCTCAATACTGAGCCATCCACTCTTTCACTTGCTCCCCATACCACGCCATCAACCTTACCCGCTCATCCCAGTATTGTGCTCGGTTATAGGCCGAGCGAATTCTATTTTGAGGCACATGAGCAAGCTGGCGCTCAATGGCATCTGGATTAAACAGATTTGATTCGTTTACGACTGTACTGAATAGCGATCTAAAACCATGTGTGGTCATCCGACCTGCATAGCCCGAACGCTTGATCACGGCCAAAATAGATTCGCTACGCATAGGTTCTTTGTTATTTAAACGATGTGGAAATAACAGTTCCTGATTATGGGTAAGTCTCAAAGCCTGAAGCTCGGCAATCATCATGTCCGTCAACGGTACACGATGTGGAAGACGGTTCTTCATCCGCTCTTCAGGGATATCCCACTTACGCCCTTCCAGGTCAAATTCTTCCCAGCGTGCTTGCAGCAATTCACTAACCCGAACACCTGTCAGCATGATCAGAATAATGGCATGATGTGTTTGAGCATCACTTGGGTAAGCTCTTACCTTTCTTAAAAATTCAGGCATTTCAGAGGCAGTAAGCGAAGCCAAATTTTTGACTCTTTTATTCTTGAGAGCATAAACCAGATCACCTGCCGGATTATCATAACGATAGCCATGCGCAATGGCATACTTCATGACCATGCCGCAACGAGATAAGGTACGTTTTGCAATTTCAAGCGAGCCTCTTGCCTCAATTTTCTTAATGATTTGTAGAATCTCAGGAGCCTGAATCTGGTTGATACGCTTTTTAGCAAGAGCAAGATAAAGCTCATCCAATGAAGCTCGTACATTACTGATATGTTTGGATGACCAGGTTTCTTTTTGATTATTAAACCAATCTTCTGCAACTTCTTTGAAATAGGGCTGCTCCTCTTCGACCTCAACTGTATTCTTGAGCTTATATCTCAGATCAAGCGCTATCTCTCTTGCACGCTTTAAACTCAGCTCAGGATATAGACCTAACGCTTTGGACTTCCTTTGTCCATTTTCCGTATACCGGATAGACCAATATTTTTTCCCATTCGGATCTATTCGTAAAGAAAGACCATTAACATCAGAAAGGCGGTACTGTTTTTCCTTCGGTAATGCTTTTTTACACAGCACATCAGTAAGCGACATATCTTTGTCCCACATAATTAAACTTATTTAGTGGGTCAAATTGTCCCAATTTTGACCCCCAGAAAGCAAAAATAGGGTCAAACAGCTTAGGATCGGGTCGGACAATACAGCCAATAAAAAAGCCCTTAAACATTGAGTTTAAAGGCTTTTTTAGATTCCGATGGATTACTTCGGAAAGAATTTTGGTGGAGATGGCGGGAGTTGAACCCGCGTCCGCAAGCACTACACTCGAGATTACTACATGCTTAGATATCGTCTATTGTTTTAACCCTCAAAGACCCGACGAACAGGGTTAAGAGAGCGATCCTTTAAGTTTAGTACAACACCCCAAGGCTTGATGTTATACGGACTTGTGTGCGTGCGCTTCAGTCGGGATCTCTAACCACAAGTATTCAGAGATGCGGACAAGCTGCCCTTAGGCAGCTAGAGCGTAAGATTCGTCGTTTGCGACTATTTAAAATGCAAATTTTATTTACGAGAGAAAATGCGCTCTCGGCATGCATCTATGAGTTTCATCACCAGCGTCGAAGCCAGGAACATCCCCAAAGTACAACGCAATCATAGCATAAAAGTTTGAAAATACGACCTCTAATTTCACAACAATTACACATACACATGCGCTTAGTTGAATAATTGAGATAAAATCCCTTTTTTCAAGTTCAAAATTGCATATTTTATGAGTTATTTACTTGCACTGGATCAAGGGACGACGTCAAGTCGTGCGATCATTTTTGATGAACATGGAAACGTTCATGCAACAGCTCAAAGAGAAACTAAAATACGAACCCCAAAGTCAGGCTGGGTAGAGCAAAATGCACAAGAGATTTGGAGCTCACAAATCGCAGTGGTACAGCAAGCAATTGCTGATGCGCGATTACTGCCTAAAGATATCAAAGCTTTAGGCCTAACCAATCAACGCGAAACGACAGTGATTTGGGATAAAAAAACTGGTGAACCTCTAGCCCCTGCGATTATTTGGCAAGATCGCAGAGCGAGTGATTGGTGTAATTCCCTCATTCAACAAGACTTACAAACCAAGATAAATTTCACCACAGGACTCCGCATTGATCCTTATTTCAGTGCTGGAAAATTAGTGTGGTTACTTGAAAATATTAATGGTTTAAGAGCTCGTACGGAACAAGGCGAAGTGGCTTTTGGCACCATTGATAGCTGGCTAGTTTGGAATCTCACTCAAGGTGCTGAACACGTGATTGAAGTCTCGAATGCTTCAAGAACCATGTTAATGAATCTGCATACCCAGCAATGGGATGACGAATTACTCGCACTATTTAATATCCCAAAAGCAATACTACCCAAAATCGTGGCTTCTGATTGCCATATTGCCAATACAGCAAAAGGTCTCTTAGGTGCAGAAATTCCAATTACAGGGATTTTAGGTGATCAACAATCAGCGTTATTTGGTCAATCATGTTTTGACGTAGGCTCAGCTAAAAATACCTATGGTACTGGCTGCTTTATGTTATTCAATACAGGTGATCAAATTCAACTGAGTCAGAATCAGCTTCTCTCCACTTTAGCTTGGCAATGCAAAGAACACACCTCGTATGCGCTTGAAGGTAGTGTTTTTATGGCTGGTGCGATTGTGCAATGGTTACGTGATGGACTAGGAATTATTCAAAGTAGCCAAGAAGTTGAACAATTGGCGTGTCAAGTTAACAATACCGATGGTGTCGTACTTGTTCCTGCCTTTACAGGCTTAGGAGCACCTCATTGGGATACGGATGCCCGCGCATTATTATGCGGTATGTCTAGAGGGACAAATAAAGCACATATTGCGCGAGCAGCTCTCGAATCAATCGCATTTCAAGTCGCTGACGTTTTGAATGCCATGCAATCTGATATTCGAAACCCTTTAAAAGAATTACGTGTAGATGGTGGTGCGAGTCAAAATGATATGTTGATGCAGTTTCAAGCCGACTTACTGAATGTTCCTGTATTAAGACCGCAACTTTTGGAGTCAACGGCTTGGGGAGCTGCGGCAATGGCAGGTTTAACTGCAGGTGTATTTAAAAATCCGTCTGATATTGCGGCATCATGGAAATTGGAAAAAGCCTTTGAGCCAACAATGTCTGAAGATCAACGTCAATTTCATTTACATCAATGGAATCGTGCGTTAAAACGTTCAAGATCAGATGTTTAGTATAAAAAACCGCCTACAAGGGCGGTTTTTTTATAAGAGATACATAGATTTTTCAATATGCGTATGAAGCAATACCTGTTGCAATTGCTTTACCTTCATCATTCACCATATTCATGCGCATCGTACAACCTTTGCGCCCCATGCGTAGGACTTCAGCAGTGGCAATAAAATACTTTCCGCGCCCTGGTGATAAATAATCCACTCGCATATCCACTGTTGCTAAACGTGAAACTTTCTTTAAAGTTTCAGGCAACATATCAGGCTCTGCACGCTTGTAAAGCTCGCCCATTGCAACAATCCCGCCAATACTATCGAGTAATGTTGCCGCTACACCGCCATGCAAAATTTGGAAAGAAATATTACCAATGAGATTAGGTTTCATCTCAATATAACCTTGGATTTCACCTTCTACGACACGCATTTTCATTTCGTTGTAAGCGAAATAAGGAGAGGTATTAAATACTTGAGTGAGTTGATTTAATACCACTTCAAGATCTGGTTTAGCACCTAAATGGAGGTTACCCATCCATTTTTTTTGGGAATCGTTCATACAAAACTCAAATTAACATCATGAGAAAAAACCATCAGCATTTTCCCAAAAACCGCCTTAAGGGGGCTACAATTAGACCCAAGTAAAATACCAAACATCGAGATTGTGATGACTTATACGTTTAATCGCCCTGCTTTTCCTGCAACACGCATGCGCCGTATTCGAAAAAATGACAAACTCAGAGCGATGGTGAGAGAAACACATCTTTCTGCTGAACATCTCATTTATCCGGTATTTGTTCTACCAGGTCAAAATCAAACCCAAGAAATACCTAGTATGCCAAATATTCACCGTCTTTCAGCTGATTTGTTGTTAAACAAAGCTGAAAAACTTTTAGAATTAGGTGTATCTAAATTAGCTTTATTCCCAGTTACCCCACAAGAAGACAAAAGTTTAACTGCTGAAGCAGCATGGAGAGATGATGGTTTAGTTCAAAGCACTGTCCGTCTTCTAAAAAAAGAATTACCAGAAATGGTACTCATCACTGATGGCGCTTTAGACCCTTATACAACACACGGTCAGGATGGCATCATCGATGAAACAGGTTATGTCCTGAATGATGAAACTGTTGAGTGTCTGATTAAACAAGGTTTAAGCCATGCAGAAGCAGGAGCCGATGTTTTCGCACCGAGTGATATGATGGATGGTCGTATTGCTGCGATTCGTCAAGCATTTGAAGCAAATGGTCATATTTATACCAATATCATGGCTTACTCTGCCAAATATGCATCAAGCTTCTATGGTCCTTTCCGTGATGCCGTGGGTTCAGCATCTAATTTAAAAGGTGGTAATAAGTATAACTACCAAATGGATGTAGGAAACCGAGCTGAAGCTCTTCACGAAATTGCACTAGATATTCAAGAAGGTGCAGACATGGTGATCGTAAAACCAGGGATGCCATATCTAGATATTGTACGTGAAGTTAAAGACACATTTGGCATTCCAACATTTGTTTATCAAGTGAGTGGTGAATATGCCATGTTGGCAGCAGCAATCCAAAACGGCTGGCTTTCTGAAAGTGTAATTTTAGAATCACTGATGAGCTGTCGTCGTGCTGGTGCAGATGGAATTTGGACCTATTTTGCTGAAGATGCTGCAAAAATGCTTAAAGATATATAATACACTATTGAATCAAAAGCGCTTTTCCATAAAGCGCTTTTTTTCTACTAAAATCATCATCATTGTATTCAAGACCCAACTTTTAACTTACTCATTTAACATCTTACATCTCATCGATCTCTTTACATCATTGAGATTATTTGCACGATTAGAGCTTGAATATGGTCTAATACACACCGTCATTTTGAAGGTGGATAAAAATGCACGTTGCCATCATTGGATGTGGAATTAGCGGCTTACTAACAGCGCTTGAATTACTCGAACAAGGTTGTGAAATTACCCTCATTGATCAAAAACAAGCAGCTAAAGCTGCATCTTGGGCAGGTGGTGGTATTTTGTCACCTATGTATCCTTGGCGTTATCCCAAAGCAGTCAATCAATTGGCACAACATGGTAAATCGTTATATCAATCTTGGAATCAAAAAATTCAACCATTGAGTGGCATTGATTTCGAAATTCACGATTCAGGCATGTTAATTTTTGATGAAGATGATTTTGAGATTGGACTCAGTTATAAGGCGCAATTTAACGAGCCGATGCAGCATTGCGATTTACTCGACGAGACTCAATTAAGAAATCTGAATCCACGAGTTTCTAATACTTTCAAGCAGGCTTTGCATTTTCCACAATTGTCTAATGTTCGTAATCCTCGTCTTTTAAAGTCTATTCTGACTTATCTCAAAGCACATTCAAAAGTAAAGATTATTGAACATAAGTGGGTAGAAAAATTACTGATTCAAAATCAACAAGTGCAATCCATTGTTCTGCACGATCAACATCAGATTAAAGCTGATCAGTATGTTATCGCTACAGGCGCTTGGTCGGCACATTGGGCATCACAACTTGATTTCAATATTCCTGTTCAACCTGTTCAGGGGCAGATGATCCTATTCAAAACCCCTGAAAACTGGCTACCCACAATGTGTATGTATAAGGTCATGTATATGATTCCACGTCGAGATGGCCATATCGTCTGTGGTTCCAGTATGGCGGAATTAGGTTTTGAACATCGCCCAAATTTGAAAACACAACAATCCATTTACCAAGCATGCATTCAACTCATACCTGAACTTAAAAATTTCCCGATTGTGCAACAATGGGCAGGCTTGAGACCTAGTTCACCTGATGGAATTCCATATATTGGTTTAATGCCTGAAATGAAAAACTTATGGGCGAATTTTGGTCATTTTAGAAATGGTTTATGCATGGGGCCAGCTGCAGCGCAGTTACTACGACAACTCATGCTGAATCAGACCACCCTCGTTGATCCTAGACCCTATGACCCATCTTTGAAGTTTCAAGTTTAATGTGATGGAAGTAGTTGCTCCAACGCCATTTTGAGTTCTGGATACTGAAATGTATAACCTGCTTGAATAAGTGCTTCTGGTATAACGTATTGTCCATTTAAAACCAATTGAGACTGCTCACCTAACATGATTTTAAACAATGAATCAGGCAGACTTAAAAGCGGTTTCTTGTTTAAAATTTTTGCTGCGGTGCGAACAAAATACACCTGATTCGTTTGTTCAGGAGCAACGAAATTAAAAACTTCGTTTGGAGTGTCATTCAACATCAGAAATTCAATCGCCTGAATCAGGTCCTGAATATGAATCCATGCTAAGGGCTGCTGACCTGAACCAATTTTACCCACCAGATTAAATCGAATCGGTAAGAGTAATTGTTGTAAAATTCCTCCGCCATGCCCAAACACCACGCCTAAACGAATGACCTTAATATCAAACTGATTTTTGTATTGGAGCGCCGACCTCTCCCACTCTTGGCAAAGTTCGGACATAAAGATCGGTTGAGATGATCCCTGCTCATTGTTTTTTTCTGACCATTCTTGATCAGGATCAATACCATAATATCCTACAGCAGAACCAGAAATAATTCGCTTGGGATGTTGCTGATGGGTCAGCAGATAATGAAATAATGCATCGGTCGTATTCACTCGGCTGTCGATGAGTTTTTGTTTTCGCCTTTGCGTCCAGCGACCATCACCAATACTTTCACCCGCTAAGTTAATAACATAGTCAATTTGAGCGTGTTGGATATCATCGAAAGATTGAACCCATGTCAAACGTGGATGCTTCATTTTTGGATTGGACTGTCGGCTTAAACCAATCACTTGATAATCTTGATCTAGCAAATATGCAACCAAATAAGATCCAATAAAACCTGTTGCACCAGTAACCAAAACGCAAGGATGATACATAGAAATACTCTTATGATCTGATCTCTCTATCATGGTGAAAGATGCCTTTGAGCTCAATTCATGATTACTTATTTACCACCAATTTATTCGCCATGCGCTTCGCTTGTGGACCATAAAACCAAAAGGTAATTAAATATAATGGTATCGCCAGCATCAAAATCATAATTACACTGAGACTTAAGAAACTGGAATTTTGAACATAGAGTAAAAAGTTCTGCCAAATTTCAGGGTCTTTTCTCGAAAAAAATAAAATACTTAAAAAAACACCAAGAAAGTTATAGCCCCAAAAGATCAAGGTAAAACCTAATGTGAATTTTTTACGTTCTTGATCCGAAGGTGCACGTTGTTGTTGATCAATAAATTTATATAAAACAACAATCATCGCTATTAAATATGGAAGTGCAGTGACTATTCCTGCAATTGCCGAAGGCAATAACGCTGCCAATATACCTGCAACCAGCGTTAATCCTAAGCAAAGTAAAAAGAACCATAAAAAATATTTTCTTAAAGAAACCATAACTCTCTGACGCAATAAATTCCTGTCACAAAGCATAACCGAAAATAAATCAAATATTTTTAATTTTCTTGTCAACCGAATCACAACCTTATGCGTTATATAAGGTACAAGGTCAGTAGCAACCGCGTAGTCATTGCACCGGCATCCACAATGATACACGGTGACCTTATACCCCAATGAGACCTATAAATCATGCTTCTTGCAGAAAAATTTAGTTTAGCAGCCTAAATTTGAATGACTGAAGTATTTTGGCCGACGATTTCACATCACTCGAATCGTCGGCTTTATTTTTGAACTTAATAAATTTTCTAAATATACTTTTATCCATAAAGATGAGATAACAATCAGAATAAATCCTAGTCGCAATGTATAAAGAAAAAATTAAACATAAAATTAGTCTAAAAAAACGTCTAAATTTTAAATCAGACTTTTGGGATGTATTGAATTATCCATTCACTCGCTTTCTTATCAGTATCGTATTAGTTTGCTATTGATTTGTTTTTATTAAAGCATTTATTAATCATCAATTTCACATACCGCTTACAATCATCAGTTTACTCTGTGGTGTTTTTTATCAAAGTCATCAAATCATTAGAAACAAAGAAAAAATCTTAATTTATTCAATTTTAAGCCTATTTTTGAGTGCACTTTCATTTATTTCTATACAGAGTAATAGCTCGAATCCATTAATAATTTGGGTCTATTTCTATCTTGGTGCTTACTTAATAGTTTTTTCTGTAGACCATCATCAGAGTTTAACCACACCTTTTGGTGAAGGTCTTAGTTTTTTATTCGCACTTGGAATTTGCTATTGGTTTTTCGAAAAACAGATGCTTGGTGTTGATACAGTATTATCGACATTTATCACAATAATCTTGTTAATATTTTTACTCTATTCGATTTTACATGCCTTTTTTGAAATTAAGCATCATCATTTAAGCCGTTTTCTACTGAGTTTCTTTACTTGTTGTTCAATTTTAATTTTGTCTATTGATCAAATTATAGAACTTTATTCACAGGGCGATATTACATCTGAGCATCGTTGGGTTGAGCGTTTAATTTTATTATTTCGATATTTTTTACTCGGTTTATCGTCTTTATATCTTTTTCAAAACTGAATGCTGCTTCTCAGCTATTTTCCCAATAAATACACGCGTTCTTATTTTTCAGATGTCAAACAAAATACGCTGATCCATATCAAACGTTTTTCAGAAGATCAAATTTCTAAAACAGAAGCTTGGTTTGCACTCATTTTTACGGTTTCAGTCTATTCTTTAAATTATATCTAGCAAATAATTCCCATCAATATGAGTATTTGGCTAAGCATTCTATTGGTACCCTTAGTCATCCAATCTTTTTTTTCATCATAAAATAGATCAATCGTTAACAGCAGCTAAACTGCATGCATCCTCTTCTCATAAGCAAATCTCGATCAACTCGAGAATCAAAAATAGAAACAAGAGAAAAAGACGAAAAAAGAGTAAATCGAATAAAAAATAGCGATTAAAAGCTGTCTTATAGAGATGTTAAAAATTTCGATGTTTTAAAGTCCGATATTGGATAAGATGACAATTGAGATGTTTTGGGGTTCGGTAATGGCAGTGCGTTTTTTTCATACTTCAGATTGGCATTTGGGGCAATTTTTTCACAATCATGATCGTGACTATGAACACACGCAGTTTTTAAACTGGCTACTTGCACAAATTCAACAAAAACAACCGAATGCCCTGCTGATTGCCGGTGATATTTTTGATGTGGTCAATCCTGCATCATCTGCACAAAAACAGTTATACCAGTTTCTCACCGATGCCCATGCCATTGCCCCGCATATGCAAACCTTAATGATCGCAGGTAATCATGATTCCGGTTACCGCATTGAACAGGTTGAACCTTTTCTAGCGAAATTCAATGCCAAAGCGGTCGGTATTATTGGCAAACAGGATGGTGAATTTGATCTCGATCGTTTGTTGGTACCTATTTATGATGCTGATAAAAATATCGTTGCTTGGTGCTTAACCCTGCCTTATTTACGCAGTGCCGAAATTACAGGCTTAAATGAAAACACCACCAACAGCCAAAATGCGATTGCCTATTTACACCAACAAATTATTGCGGAAGCTAAAGCGCGTAAACAACCCAATCAAGCCTTAATTTTGATGTCACATGCCCATATGCAAGGCGGTGAAACCTCAGATTCCGAACGTCCAATTGTGATTGGTAACGAAGAGGCTTTATCCACTGCATTATTTGATGATGTGATTGATTATGTGGCACTCGGTCATTTGCATAAACCGCAAAAAGTTGGACAGGAACATATTCGCTACAGTGGCTCACCTATTCCACTGTCTTTTAGTGAACGCAACTATAAACATCAAGTGGTTGAAGTCACCATTGACCCCGAAGCTGATGAACAAAATCATTTTCAATATCAAGCGCACATTATTCCACGTACCGTGGATTTGATTCGAATTCGTGAACCCTTGTCTGAATTAATCACTACGGTACATGCCCTGCCAAAAGGCGAAATTGACAATCTCAATGCACGACATTTTCTAGAGATTGAATATACGACAGATGCCCCACCGCCTGTAGACTTACGTCAGCAGATTGAACTGGCACTGCCACCAAATCGTTATCGTTTACTGCGTATAGCTCGAATTTATCAAAAAGCAACGGAGCAAAACGATGAAAGTCACAAAGTCGATTTAGCGCCCCCCACCCCTGAAAAATTATTTTTAAGCCTTTGGGAAAAAATGGGCTATGAGCAGGATGAATCGGTGAAGCGTGATTTCTTAACTTTGCTTGAAGCGGCACAACACGATTTGGATCAAAAAGCGCACTAAGGACAGGTCATGAAAATTATTCGACTCAGTTTAAACAACTTGGCCTCTTTAGCCGGTGAACAACATATCCATTTTGAACAAGCGCCATTGGCTCAGGCAGGTCTGATTGCCATTACTGGTAAAACAGGTGCAGGAAAATCGACGCTGCTCGATGCCATGTGTTTAGCTTTGTACGATGAAATCCCACGTTTACGTGGCGCAGCTGGCAGCATGAAAGATGTAGGCGGTAAAGACATTTCAATTAAAGATTCGAAGAATATTTTGCGTCGTGGTACCACCGCTGGTTTTGCTGAACTTGAATTTCTTGCCCTTGATGGTAAACGCTATTTGGCGCGGTGGGACATTAGCCGTGCGCGTAAAAAAGTTGATGGCAATTTAAAAGTCGAGCGCTTTGTTCAATGTTTAGATGATGGCGCGACCTTAACGCAAAAAATCTCGGAAGTGACACCACTGATTGAAAAGCTGATTGGTCTCAGTTTTGAGCAATTTACCCGTGCAGTCCTGTTAGCACAGTCTGAAGTGGGGGCATTTTTAAAAGCCAAAGACCATGAACGTGCTGATCTACTGGAATACTTAACCAACTCACAAATTTTTAGTGAAGTCAGTAAAAAAGCAGCAGATAAATATAGTGAGATTAAACAGCAACGTAATGAATTAGAAAAAGATATTGGACGCATGGATATTCTCAGTGAAGAACAACTTGCGGCTTTAAATCAACAACATCAGCAGCTAAAACAACAACTCGTGCATTTGGCACAATCAGAAAAGCTGCTTGAAAATGAACGTAAATGGTATCTTGAGCGTGATCAATTGTATGCTGAAGTCCATGGCAAAAAAGAGATTTATGAAGTTCAGCTTGATGCCGTAAATAAATCCGCAGCACAACAACAATTGCTACAACAGCTTGATGCATTTCAAGCCATTCGTGAACAATATGTACAGCGTGCACGTTTAGAACCACAAAAACTTGAGGTGCAACAAAAACAACTGGCCTTTCAAGCTGAGTTTGTCTCTTTACAACAACAAGCTACTACTGAACAACAGCGCTTAAAAGCCTATGAACATGCCCAAGCGCAATTTGAGCAGCAACGTTTGGATATTAAGCCTCATCTTGAACAAGGCTTAAAGTTGGATCATGACATTCACAGTATTTCTGAACAGTATAAAAAACTCAGTGTAGATAAAGATCAGCTTGTACGCAATGAATTAGAACCGTCAAAACATGCTGTTGAACAACAACAGACCAGCGTATTGGCTTGGCAAAACAAACAGCAACAAATCAACTTTGAGTTAACCCAAAGCCAATTTTTACAATGCTTTGACCAAGAACCACAAAGTACTTTGCAGGCGCTACAACATTATGTCGAGCAATATCAGTTGCTTCATCAACAAGAGCCAGAACTATTACAACAATCCTTTGCAACGTTAGAACAGCAACAGCAAACCATTGTACAACGTCTGCAAAGCTATGTGGCTCAACATGAAAGTCTTGGCGCTTTGACACAATCGCTAAAAAACATCCAACAACAGCGTGAACATCAGCAAAGTACGGTATTACGACTGCAACATCAACAGCAGCAGCTTGATCAAGTCATTACCCATATCAGCGAAATACACGACCTGACAGGCTCAATCGCTGAACAACAAAAGCAACTGCAGATTATTCAACAGACCCTTGAAAAACGCCTGAGCGAAAAAGCCACACAAGAAGCTGCTTATACTCAACTACAACGCATCTTGGAGGCACAGCGTCTATTACATAGCGAAAACGTGCAGCATTTACGTGAACAGCTAAAAGCCAATCAACCTTGTATGGTCTGTGGTAGCCATGAACATCCGTTTTTAGACCATCATCAACGCTTAGAACAAGGTTTATTGCAACTACACGAGCACCAATTGCAAGAGGCTCGTCAACAATTGGAACAGGTCAATCATGAGGTACAGCAAGCACAGATTGAGCAATCCAAAGTACAGACCTTACTTGAACAGCAACAACAGCGTATGGAACAGCTCACGCAATTCACTCAGCAACAGCTCGAGCACATTCAAGCAGCATTACAACAACTGGGTTCAAATCTCGACACGGCAGACCCGATTCAGTTGCAGCAGCGCATAATGCAGCAGATCGAAACACTGCAATCGCACATTGAACAACAACAGGTGCAAGAACAAGAACTTAGTCAATTGCTTGAGCAATGGCGTAAAGATCAGCAGCAACAACAGCAATTACTATTGAATATTCAACGTCGTGTACAGCTTGAACAAGGTATTCAACCTATTGTGCAGTTACTGCCTGCTCGCTATCAGCAAGACATGCCAATACATTGGGTTGCTGAATTACAACAGCAGCTACAGCAACGTGTTGCATTGCTCACCATGCAAAAACAGGTAGAGACATCACTGCTGCAAGCACAGCAGGAACTTGAAAAAATGACGCTGCGCTTTGAAGCAGCGCAAAAGCACGAACAACACCTGACTCACCAGATTGAACAACTGATTGAGCAAGGCAAAATGTTACGCTCGAAACTTGCGGAACTGACCCAAGACTATGCCGGTCAAAGCTACCGTTATGCTGCGGATTGGCAAAAACATTTAGAGGAAACTGCTGTCGCCCATGCCAATGAGGTTCATGCACAACGCAGTAAAACTGCACATGCTGAACAACAGCTGAATGCAGCCAATTTACAACAGCAGCAGTTGCTCAGTGATTTACATCATATTGAACAGGCATTACAGCAAGTACAACAGGCTATTCAGCAATGGCAACTGAGCCATCCGACCGTGACCACAGATCAAATCACAACATGGTTAAGCATTGATTTAGCCCAACATCAACAAATACGCCATGAGTTAAATACGCAGCGACAACTTTTAGAGAATGCCAAAACCGCTTGGCAAGTTTTAGAAGAACGTTATCAGGCACATTTAAAACATCAGCCTGAACATGATCTCAGCATGCTCGAGCAGCAACTTGAGAACTTGCAAACGGAAAAGCTCGCTCAACAAGAAGCGCTCACCGATACAGAAACTCAGTTACGCATGAATGCTGCTAATCAAACCAACTATGCTAAGTATCAAAGCCAAATTGAGCAAATTAAAGCAGAAGAATATCGTTGGGGACGTATCTACGATTTGATTGGGCATAAGGAAGGCACCAAGTTTAAAAAGATTGCTCAAGAGCATCATTTAGATATTTTGGTGGAATATGCCAATCAGCAATTACAGCCGCTTGCGCCACGTTATCAGTTGCATCGTATTCATGACAGTTTAAGTTTGGCCATTATTGACTTAGATATGAACAGCGAAGTTCGACCTGTGTTGTCGTTATCAGGTGGTGAAACTTTCTTAGTGTCTTTAGCCCTTGCTTTAGCGATTGCTAACATGGCATCAGGTTCAATGAAACTTGAATCACTGTTTATTGATGAAGGCTTTGGTACGCTCGACCCGGCATCCTTACATATGGTCATGAATGCCCTCGATCATTTACAAAGCCAAGGTCGTAAGGTCGTGCTCATCTCTCATGTACAAGAAATGCATGAACGTATTCCTGTACAGATTCAAGTCAAACCTGTAGGTGCAGGTGCGAGTACCATTAATATTGTCGGTTAATGGTTAATGATAATAAGTTGAAGCCGTCAAATGATGGCTTTAATCTAAGCCAGTTTTCTTAAAGTTAAAATTTGCTCAGCTCGTCCAAAAGGTCCGTTCAGATCATGAAGAATAGATGAAGTTAACCCGATACCGTCATCACCATATTGTTGCACTGTTTCCAGACCTAGCCACTTACCTATTGGCATACGATAGAGATGTATCTGTAAATCTAAATTCGGGAAAGTATAGTTAAACGGCCAACCTTGTCGTGTGACAATTCCATTCGCTGTATCGACCATTCCCATCAACTTCACAAAGTCTGAATGTATTTGTCCTTCAACCATGTCATAAGGATTGGTTAGCCATACAATTCCCTTGCCTGCCCGTCGATCTAAACGACGTGCCTCAAGTGATTGAATATAGCCTCCAGGCCAGTTTCTAATTTCTTCCCATAAGATCCCCTCGTCAGGATCAGCAACTTTTTGATCTTCTAATCCTGCGACTGCCTGAGTATCACTCATCATCATTCGCCAAGTACGTGCCTGAATGCAGCTTTTACCATGTGCAGACATGGTCGACTCGATCAATTCAATGGTTTTTCCAGGTCGAATAATTCGAGTTTCAATTTGAAACTCCCCAGCGGGTATCAGGCCCAAAATATCTAAACTTATACGTCCAATCCGTAGGTCAGACCGAGCAGAAAAGTGATCCAACTCTGCACAAATAATCCCTGTTGCGGGCGCCATATGCTGTTCGTGCGCATTCCATGCACCTTGAGCATGTATAGTCGACTTATACTTAGCCAGTACTGATCCATCATCACACACTTTTCGTTCTAAAAGCTGATAATACGAACTCATCCAATTCTTCCCTGTTTTATGATTATGTGAAATATATTGGTTTATTTTTATACATAAAAAGTTGTATTTACAATAACAGTGACTGAACCCGAAAGTTCAGTGCAGACTGAATCCAATCATTTTGAGTAATCTCGCGCCCCAAATAAGGCCGTCCCTATGCGAACCATAGTCGATCCAGCGCTAATCGCATCTTGTAAATCACCCGACATTCCCATACTCAAGGTATCCCAATCAGAAGGATGTGCATGATGCTCTTTCATCTGATCAAAAAGTGTCTTGGCATCATAGAGTGCATCTACATTGCCAGGCGCTGGAATGACCATTAATCCTCGTAATCGAAGTCGAGGTAATATGCTCATTTGAGCAACCAGATCTTCGACCTCTGAAACTGCACAACCATCTTTGCTTTCTTGAGCATCAATATTCACTTGAAGACAAATATTGATAGGCTCCTGTTCGATTGTGCGTTGATTAGAGAGTCGCTCTGCGATAATAAAGCGATCAACCCCATGCACCCATGCAAATTGTTCAGCCAACTGTTTGGTTTTATTGCGTTGTACATGACCAATAAAATGCCATTCGATGTCTAAATCATTCAGCGCTTTGATTTTATCTAATGCTTCTTGCAGGTAATTCTCACCAAATGCTCGTTGACCAGTCTGATACATTTCTCTCAAAATATCTGCTGGATGCGTTTTGGAAACAGCAAGGAGTTTAACCTCGTTAGATTGTCGTTGAGCAACTTCACAGGCTTGTTCAATTTGTCGAATAACACTATTTCTCGCTTGCTCTAGACTCATCATGTATAGCTATCTCAGTTAATTTATCTTTTTTTACTTTCTTGCACGCTAACTGTTGGTTAAGCTGTAGGAAAGCCTTATTATTCTATCAAAATAATTACGATTTTAATGCGTTCGGGGAATTTATGGATATTACAGAATTACTGGCATTTTCAGTGAAAAACGGGGCGTCTGACTTGCACCTTTCTGCAGGAATGCCACCGATGATTCGTGTTGATGGTGAAGTTCGTCGTATTAACTTACCAGCCTTAGAACACAAAGAAGTACACCGCTTAATCTACGACATCATGAATGATAAACAACGTCGCGATTATGAAGAAAAATTAGAAACCGATTTCTCATTTGAAGTACCCGGTGTAGCACGCTTCCGTGTCAACGCATTCAACCAAAATCGTGGCGCTGGCGCGGTATTCCGTACCATTCCTTCTCAAGTGATTTCTATGGAAGACTTGGGCATGGGGCAAATTTTCAAAGACATTTGCGCCTATCCACGAGGAATTGTTTTGGTCACAGGACCAACGGGTTCAGGTAAATCGACTACGCTTGCGGCGATGATGGATTACATTAACGACAACCGTTACGACCATATTTTAACCGTCGAAGATCCAATTGAATTCGTGCACCAATCCAAAAAGTGTTTGATTAACCAGCGTGAAGTGCATCGTGACACACACGGTTTTAATGAGGCGCTACGCTCTGCACTGCGTGAAGATCCAGATATTATTCTCGTCGGTGAAATGCGTGACCTCGAAACCATTCGACTTGCACTTACTGCTGCGGAAACTGGTCACTTGGTGTTTGGAACACTGCATACCACATCTGCCGCAAAAACAATTGACCGTATTATCGACGTGTTTCCTGCCGATGAGAAAGACATGGTTCGTGCCATGCTTTCTGAATCGCTTCAAGCCGTCATCTCTCAAACACTTTTAAAGAAAACAGGTGGCGGTCGGGTAGCTGCTCACGAAATTATGATTGGAATTCCAGCGATTCGAAATCTCATCCGTGAGAACAAAGTTGCACAAATGTATTCTGCAATACAAACCGGTGCAAATTATGGCATGACCACTCTCGATCAAAGTCTCAAAAATCTTGTCGCGAAAGGCATTATTACCCCGCAAGTTGCACGTACTGCGGCTAAACAACCAGAATCATTTTTATAAAAATGGACGTCATTTGATTTAGGGGAATCAAAATGGATTTTAATGACCTGCTCGACATGATGATTGCGCGCAAGGCTTCAGATTTATTTATCAGTGCAGATATTGAACCATCAATGAAAATTAATGGTGAAATTGTGCCTGTAGTTAAAACAAAGCTCACTGGTGAAATCATAGGTCAATTGATTCACTCGATTATGAGTGAAAGACAACGAATCGAATTTGCTGCAACACACGAATGTAATTTTGCTATTGCCAATCGCGATAAAACTGCACGTTTTCGTGTGAGTGCTTTTCAGCAACGTGATCAACCTGGCATGGTCTTACGTCGGATTGAAACTGTCATTCCAAGTATTGAAGAGCTGAAACTACCGCCCGTACTTAAAGATCTGGCAATGACTAAGCGCGGGATCATCTTATTTGTAGGTGCTACTGGTACAGGTAAATCAACTTCGCTTGCAGCAATGATCGGTCATCGTAATCAAAATTCTAAAGGTCATATCATTACCATTGAAGACCCAATCGAATTTATTCATCAACATCAAGGCTGTATCATTACTCAACGTGAAGTTGGCATTGATACAGACTCCTTTGAAATTGCACTGAAAAACACACTCCGTCAGGCACCTGATGTTATTCTTATTGGTGAGATCCGCTCTCGTGAAACCATGAACTATGCGATTAGTTTTGCTGAAACAGGTCATTTAGTATTTGCGACTTTACATGCAAATAATGCCAACCAAGCCTTAGATCGTATTATTCATTTCTTTGAGACGGATCGTCACAGCCAACTGTTTATGGACCTCTCACTTAATTTGAAGGCGATCATTGCACAACAGTTAATTGCGACTCCTGATAAAAAATCACGTCATCCTGCAATCGAAATCTTAATCAATTCTCCACTGATTTCAGACTTAGTGCGTAAAGGCGAAGTTCATGAAATTAAGGAAGTCATGAAGCGTTCCCGTGAAATTGGAATGCAGACGTTTGATCAAGCGCTATTTGACTTATATAAAGCTGAGAAAATCACTTATGACGAAGCATTACGTCATGCTGACTCTGCCAACGATTTACGCTTACAAATCAAACTCTCTGAAGAAGATCCAAACTATCTGTTGAATTCTGGCCCCCGCCTCACTTTTGATGGTCAAGATGATTAATCAATAGTGAATAAAAAAGGAGCAATCATTGCTCCTTCTTTAATGCAATCAAGATTTATTTTTTACGGTATGCTTCTTGGCATTCAGGCGCATCGCAATAACCATATAAATTCAAAGAGTGACCTGTTAAAACAAAACCAAGTTGTTCAGCAACGTTATGTTGTTCTTGTTCAATCAAATCATTGTGGAATTCAACAACTTTGTTGCAGTTCTGGCAGACCATATGATCGTGGTGATCATCTTGCATGATTTCGAATACAGAGTGATTATTCTCGAAATGATGACGTTGGATAATACCAGCAGCTTCAAACTGAGTTAACACACGATATACAGTTGCTAGACCGACATCTTCGCCCTGCTCAAGTAAGGTCTTATAGATATCTTCCGCGCTCAAATGATGCTGTCTTGAATTTTCTAATAATTCCAAAATCTTGATTCGTGGAAGGGTAACTTTAAGTCCAGCTTTGCGTAAATCTTGATTTGAAATAGGCATATAAAAAGGTCTCTCAACAAATTTTAAGTTGGAATATGCAACAGAGTTGAGATGCAGTATGATCTATCCTTGGATCAATTGCATCATAATTAATTTGGGATAGTGTAGCAAAATGCAAAAAATCATGCTGACGTTATTCGTCGCTTCTTTACTGGGTGGTTGTTCTGTCTTTGGTGTATACAAAGTTGATATTCCTCAAGGAACACCATTAACCCAAGCGCAAGCTTCAAAAATTCAAGTCGGGATGACTTACCAACAAGTTCGTTTTTTACTTGGTAGCCCAACCATTTCAGATCCTTTGAATCCTTTACGTTGGGATTACATCTACAATTATACCCCAGGTACATATGCTAAAAAAGCAAATATTCCTGCAACTCAAGGTCAGCATCTAAAAGTATATTTCGATGGTTCTGGCGTCGTGAATAAAATCGAAGGTTTAGAAACTATCCCAGAAACTCAACCTGGTTTACCAGGTTCGAAAGATGCGATTTTGAACGCGCCACCACTATAAAGAATTAGACATAAAAGAAAACCCCTCAAAGAGGGGTTTTTCATATCATTTCAATTGTTTAAAGCGATTGCCACGACAATAGCGCCCAACTGGATTCGCTGCCGCTCGCTTACGGCGAATATCTTTTGGATTAATCGTTAATGCCCGATAGATTTCCACCCGATCACCTGCTTGCAGAACATGCGATTGATCTTGTACTTTCATCCCAAAAATTCCAACAGCATACTCATCTGGCAACTGCGTACACGACGCAATACCACTTTGTGTAATAGCATCCGCAACAGACATGCCTTCCACAAATTCAAGTTCAATGTGAAACTGCTGGTCTACAGCAGCATAAGCAACCCAAACTTTTGCATTTTGGATCATGGTAACAATTGACCTAAGTAAGAAATCATAGCAACCACAATTGCTAAAGGTGTCACAATACGCACAGCCACACGCCAGATATTATAAAAAGCTTCATTACTAAAATTCAGCGCTTTACGTAAATGACTAATTTTCATGATCCAACCCACGAAAATTGCATAGATTAAACAAATGCTTAATCCCCAAAGCATTAAAATCGGAGTTAAAAATAGATCGGCTGCAGGGAATACCCAAATTAAAAGTGGTGCAAGCAATAAAATATATTGCACCGCTTGAGCTAATCCACGATGTACGAGTTGTTCCTTGCCAAGTTGCAGGAGTAAAGCTACTGCAAATATTGTCGCGATTAAAACGATATATGCTGGAATTGCAGCACTAATTGCAAAATATCCAAATCCAGCCACAGCCACCAGTTGCGCTAGCCAAATCGGTAAAGTTTTTGGCGTTGCAGCATCTTGTTTCTCTTGATTGAGATTTGTCTGCCAATATAATCCAAGCCCGAGACCAGAAGCCACTAAAGCGAGAATAGTTGCATTGCCCCACTCTTTAAACTCAACAGGAGTCAGCTGCCAATCATTGACTTGGACACCAAAAACTTGAGCCGCGATTAAACTTGCAATCGTTGCAATCGCAGTAAGTACAACCAATACAGAACGTTGAAGAAATGATAAACCAAATGCAATGAATGCTACGATACCCATCAAAATATTTGAACCAATACCAAAATCATTTTGTTGTGCTACAGCATTAGAAGTATTAAGTAATATACCGCCTGCTAAGAATGGAATAAAAATAACAGCAAGCCAGCCCACTACTCTCCAACGTTGGTTTGCATCGGCTTCACGGGTCAATTTTGATAATGCGTTCAGCGCTGAAGTTTGAGCTCGTTTCGCCAATCCAATTTCTAAATAAATAATTGGCAACGCTAAAAACAACATCGTTGCAAACCAAAGTAACCAAAAATCGAGTTGTCGATCAATTTGCAAGCCTAAGCTTGGTGCTAGACCCACAATAATGATAAATGACAAACAAAATGCCATCAGCGGCGATAACCATCGTGACATAGCGGTGTCCTGCATGAGGTATTCCATTAAAAAGTTTTACGCTATTTTGCCTAGCTCAATCATTAAAATCAAAGTCTAGCGTAAAAAAAATAAGTGTAGATCTTAGCCACTTCAAATTAAATTTTTAATACTGATCCGCGCGAGTAACACGCTTCAAGCTTGGGTCACGAGCTTCTCTGACCAATCGCTCAACGTGAGTTATGGTACGTAGTGTTGGCTTACCATCCTGAAATAAAATCATTTCGCCGGGCGTATATGCAAACCAAGCTTCATTATCTGTTAATGGTTCTGTCGTGATCACAGCCACACGATCCTCAGGTGTCGTGACCTGACTAAAATCGACCTCAACATCAATATCAATTAATCGTGCAGGTTGAAATGGATATTCGCGAACAATCCAGTGTAATTTTGTGGTCGCATAACTATACAAAGCCTGTCCATTTGATAAACAAAAATTGAATGTCCCATGTTCTGCTATTGTTGGTGAAATTTCTTCTAAGGCATGAAATACATCTTGGACACTTGGCTCTACATAACTAAACTTTTGTACGAGATGTTCTAATAAATAGCAAAATGCAAGCTCACTATCTGTATTACCTACTGGTGTGAACTGTCCCGACAACCTTGGATGAAAATCATGCAAATCACCATTATGCGCGAAAATCCATTGTCTCCCCCACAATTCACGAATAAACGGATGAGAATTTTCTAAAGTAATTTTTCCCTGTGTTGCTTTACGAATATGGGCAATGACATTACGCGATTTAATCGGATAATTACGAACGAATTCTGCAATTGGAGACTCGACTGCAGATTGGTTATCAACAAATAAGCGACATGCCTTATCCTCAAAAAAAGCGATGCCAAAACCATCTGAGTGATCTGACGTTATTCCAGCGCGCTGAGAAAAACCACGAAAAGAAAACGTTATATCCGTAGGGGTGGCACAGTTCATTCCAAGTAGTTGGCACATAATCTTTCATTTTTCTTTAGTTATCAGTTTTATTGTGCATCAGCCTTATAGATGTTGCAAATATGAATATGGCAATTGAATATGTTTTATGCTGGATATATGGGACATAAAACGATTATTCTTATCAAACAAAAAAAGCCACCGAAGTGACTTTTTATTATGTGATTATGAATTAGTGCGCCGACTTAGAACGATTGGTAATCAATGTTCCAACACCGTGATCCGTAAAAATTTCCAACAAAGTCGCATGTGGAACACGACCATCCACAATATGCGCGCTCACTACACCACCTTTCACCGCATCAAGCGCACATCCCACTTTCGGAATCATACCGCCGTAGATCACACCTGTATCGATCAAGCGATCGACTTCTTGTGTTGTTAGTCCAGTGAGTAGGTTTTTATTCTCATCCAATACACCACTGATATTCGTAAGAAGAATTAACTTTTCTGCACCCAAAGCTTCAGCAACTTTACCAGCAACTAAATCTGCATTGATATTGTAAGTATTACCTTCCTCATCAACACCAAGTGGAGCAATCACTGGAATAAAATCACTTTGAGTGAACATTTCCAGAACGTCAGTTTTTACACCGACCACTTCACCCACTAGCCCAAGATCAATTTGTTGAACAGATCCATCCTCTTGGGTTTTTTCCATCAACAACTTTTGAGCACGAATTAAGTTACCGTCTTTACCCGTTAATCCAATTGCACGACCACCATGTTGATTGATCAAATTCACAATAGACTTATTTACACTTCCGCCCAACACCATTTCTACAACTTCCATAGTTGCAGGATCAGTTACACGCATTCCATCAATACGGTCTGATTCACGCCCAAGTTGTTTCAAAAATGAATCGACTTGAGGACCACCACCATGAACCACAATCGGATTAAGACCAACTGTTTTCAATAGCACGATATCACGGGCAAACGAACTTTCTAATGCAGGATCAGTCATTGCATTGCCGCCATATTTCACTACAAGTGTTTTACCTGTAAATCTTTGGATGTATGGCAAAGCTTCTGTCAAAATTTGAGCTTTGTCGATGCCAGTTTGTTGGTGTGGCATTCGCCTCTCCTTCATTCCTACATTAGTGTGCATTCAAAATACTTTGAGCAAGCACAGGATATTTTTCATTTAAAATTTTTACAAAATGCTGGCGAATTTCATAAAGTTTCGATGGGCTATCTGCATCAAACCGTACCGTGAAGTATTCACCAGTATTTGATGCTCGCATAATGCCAAATCCGTAGTCAAAATCAAGGCGAATACCATCGATTTTACTCATTTTAGCCCCAGTACTTTTACAATTCTGCTCTATCAAGGCTAGGACGTCTTGCGGATTTGCATCTTGCGTTTCAATATAGGTATCTTCAGTACCAAAGCGATCTGGGAATTGAGCGAGATATTCAGATAGCGTGATATTAAGTTGACTCAATGCCTCCATGACCCGTAATGCTGCATAGATACCATCATCGTAACCAAAACCACGACCATCATTGAAGACATAATGACCCGCATATTCTCCCCCAAAAATAGCTCGACCTTTGGATTGGGAAATATAACGGCGCATGAAACTGCTGCCAGTACGAATCATTTTTGCGATGCCTTGTAATTGTTCAATGGTTTTTGACACCATCGTTGAACATTTTACGTCATAAACAATTTCATGATGCGGATGCTGAGTTAAACACAATGATGCGAATAATGCTAACAAGCGATCAGCAGACACAATGTGAGCATTCTCATCCAAAATGACGGCACGATCACCATCACCATCAAGAGCAATCCCCAAATCCGCCTGATGCAACAAAATTTTTTCTTTTAGCTGCGTCAAATGCTTCGCTTGTGAAGGGTCTGGAGGATGATCAGGAAACTCTCCATTTTCACGACAACGTATTGAAATGACTTCACATCCCATTTTTTGTAGTACTAAATCAGCACAACGCCCAGCGGCACCATGCATACCATCTAATACAACCTTGAGTGGACGCTTTAATTGAATATCCTTGAGCAAAGCATGCTGATAAGCCAAGCAATACTCTGATTTAATCTGATGTGTCAGTTGAGGTGGCGTTGGAAAGTGATCATGTTGAAAATAGAAACCTTCTGCATACTCCCCAACATTTTGAATCATGTCTGGACAAGGTGGTTCGTATTCAATAATCCATTTAATCCCATTATCATGTTTAGGGTTATGACTCGCGGTCACCATGATGCCATTGCCATTTTTATGTCGAGCAGCAAAATACATTTGTGGGGTTGAACAACATCCAATGTTCTCGACATTCATCCCTTGGTTTTTGAAGACTGATTCAATAATCCAAGCAAAAGTAGGCCCAGTCAATCGAGCATCGTAACCTAGCACAATACTTTTCTGGCCACGTGATTGATACTGAGCAGCAAGCCCATGCGCAATCGCATAAATTGTTCTTGTATCCAATTGACTGACTTTTCCGCGAATATCATAAGCGCGGAAAATTTGTCTTGGAAAAATAAGTGGTTGGGTATTCATTCTTAATTAACACCGTTGACTGCTGAGTCAGAACAGCGTGATGAGAGTTGATCCAAATAAATTTTGAATATATTGAGTAATAAAAAATATCGTTATTCTTTATATAACGTGTACCAATTTCAATTTATATAATCTTTGTTAATATTTTGCAACATATAAATAAAAGCCTGATTTTACAGGCTTTTATCCAAAATACTATTGTTTTCCAGTGTGTCCGAATCCACCAGCTCCTCGCTCACTTGCCTTGAATTCGTCAACTAAATCAAATTCAGCTTGTAAAACAGGAACCAATACGTATTGAGCCAATCGCTCACCCGGCTCTAATGTAAATGCATTTTGACTGCGGTTCCAAACTGAAACCATTAATTCACCTTGATAATCTGAATCAATTAGACCGACGAGATTTCCTAATACAATCCCGTGTTTATGACCTAAGCCAGAACGAGGCAAAATCAAACCCGCATAACTTGGGTCTTCGATATAAATTGCCATACCTGTTTTAACTAAAACAGTCTGACCAGGCTCAATAGTGATCGCTTCATCTACACATGCACGTAAATCTAAACCTGCCGATCCTGTTGTTGCATAAGTAGGTAATGGCCATTCTTGACCAAGTCGTTGGTCGAGTACTTTCACTTGAACTTTCATATTCAATCCTGTTTTAAAATGTAATTAACGTTTGAGTAAAGCTTTCAGATTTTGCAGATAATGCTGTGCCTGTAATTTTGGATCGATATTTTCAGCCAATTTCTTTTTTCGACCTAGCCAATCGACTTCATCTTGTGGCAATTCATCCAAGAAGCGACTTGGTGTCATTTGTTTCATCTGACCGCCATTTTTACGCTGTTCTGCAAGCGTCAAAGTCAGACCTTGTTTGGCACGGGTAATACCAACGTACATCAGTCGACGTTCTTCTTCGATGGTATCAGCCACAATTGAATTCTTGTGCGGAAGCAACTCTTCCTCAAGCCCCATAATATAAACAAATGGGAATTCCAGGCCTTTAGAAGCATGCAAAGTCAGTAAGTTTACTTTATCGATATCTTCATCTTCTTGCTGTTGCTCCAACATATCCAGCAACACCATCTTACGAATGACACTTTCGATATTTTTTTCATCGACATCTTCAGCACGATTGATCAAACTTTGAATACTGCTATAAAGCACTTCAATATTGTCAATTTTAGTTTTTTCTTGTGCTGGCGTCGCTGCCGTTTCTTTGATGTAGTCGATATATCCTGCCTCAACCATCATTTGGCGGACTTTAGGCACAGGTTCATCATCATCTAACAGTTCACGCGTAAAACCTTCGATAAAATCAGCAAACTCAGCCAATTGAGATGTCGCCTTCTTCGGTAATACCATACTTAGGCGCTGATCATTCGCGGCACCTAGTAGAGAAAGATTATTCTCTTGCGCAAATAAACCTAGTTTTTCTAAAGTCACAGGTCCTATGGCGCGTTTAGGTGTGTTGATAATCCGTAAGAAAGCACTGTCATCTTCAGGATTAATAATGAGACGTAGATAGCTCATAATATCCTTGATTTCAGCACGACCAAAGAACGACTGACCACCAGAAAGTTTGTAAGGAATCTGCATCTGACGAAGTTGTGTTTCTAAAACACGTGCTTGGAAGTTTCCACGGTATAACACGGCGTAATCTTTCCAATTTTTGCCATTCATCAATTTATGAGTCAGCAAATCTTTAACAACACGTTCCGCTTCATCATCATCATTACGACAAGTAATAATACGGATCACCTCACCATGTCCTTTATCACTCCACAATTTTTTATCAAAAATATGTGGGTTATTCTCAATCACATGGTTTGCAGCTTTTAAAATACGACTGGTTGAACGATAGTTTTGCTCAAGCTTAATGACTTTTAAATTGGGGAAATCTTCCTTCAATAAGGCCATGTTTTCTGGCTTTGCCCCCCGCCAAGCATAAATTGATTGGTCATCATCCCCTACAGCCGTAAATTGCCCCATGACACCAACAAGCAGTTTGACCAAGATATATTGGGCGGTATTGGTATCTTGATATTCATCAACCAATAAATAACGTACACGGTTTTGCCATTTATCACGGACTTCAGCATTTTCTTGAAGAAGGCGTGTCGGCATTACGATTAAATCGTCAAAATCGACCGCATTATAGGCACGTAAATTACGCTCATAAAGTTGATAGAGATGCGCAAATTGAACATCTTCAGCCGTTTCACAAGTCGTATGTGCTTGCTCAGGCAAAATTAGATCGTTTTTCCAATCTGAGATCATCTTCATCGCTTTTGCGATCAGCTCTTTACTTTCTGCACCAGACAAATTATCTCGGTGCATTAAATCCATTAAAATACGCTTACAGTCATCAGCATCTAAAATGGAAAAGTTTGCTTTAAGTGGCGTATGTTTTAATTCTAGTCTTAATAAATTCAAACCAAAGGTGTGAAAGGTAGAAACAGATAAACCCTTTCCATCCTCTTTACCAAGCAATTTACCGACACGCTCTTTCATCTCTCGTGCAGCTTTGTTGGTAAAAGTCATCGCAGTAATACGATGTGCTGGTATACCGCATTTTTTGACTAAATATGCAATTTTCTGTGTGATTACAGAGGTCTTACCTGAGCCTGCCCCAGCAAGTACTAACAAGGGTCCTTGAGTGTATTTCATGGCTTCAAGTTGCTTGTCGTTCAAATGACTGGCTGATGACATATTCTTTCCTCTTTTCCTTCAGCGCTCGATTATAGTCATCTGCTTCGAATATGACTAACGTTAAATTTAATGAAGGTATATTTGAATAAATTTCAGACATAAAAAAACCACCCGAAGGTGGCTTTTTTAAGATCATGTATTATTGAACTGCGTAAACAGCAATCTCTACACGACGGTTTTGTTCTTTACCTGCTGCAGTTGTGTTATCAGCAATTGGGTTTGAAGAACCTAAACCTTGAGCATTAATACGTGCTGTAGAAACACCCTTAGATGCTAAATAGCTAGCAACAGATTGAGCACGTGCTTGTGACAATGGGATGTTAATCGCATCATTACCTGAACTATCAGTATAACCAGTTACAAGGATACCGCTCTTGTTGTCTTCAGTTAAAACTTGTGCAACACGGTTTAAAGTGTCATAGAAGTTTGGCTTGATATTTGATTTATTTGTATCAAACGTGATAGCACCTGGCATTACTAAGTTAATAGAGCCATCTGGATTACGGTTTACATCAATACCTGTACCAGCAGTTGCTTGGCGTAATTTTTTCTCTTTATTGTCGAGATATACGCCTGCAGCACCACCTAATACAGCACCAATCGCTGCTGCACGGTTATTTTGACGGCTAGTGTTCGCATTACCTTTAGAAACACCGTAACCAGCTGCTGCACCAATTAAAGCACCCAATGCAGTTTTGTCATACTCGACGCCACCAATATTGTTACCAGTTGTTTGACAACCAGAAAGTACCATTGCCCCAACCACTGCAGCTGAAATAGCTAATGCACGCATGGGATGACTCCTTTTATATGTTTTTGTATGTGATGAATAATGATTTGTTAGAAACAATTTAACCATTACTATTTTGTTAATAATAAACAGTTTATTAACAATATGTAATCTTTTGTAGCATCTTTCGTTAATGCTTCATCATATTTTATACATAGTTAAGAAAACGGGCTTTGTGATTTGAGCGACTCGATTTATAGTGTTTTAAAAATTTCAATCACATGCAATCACTTTTTAGGACTGTGCAATGGCAGCAGAGAAGCAGAAACAACCTATTTTAAAAAAAATTTCTAAGGGTTTAACCGTAGGTTCTGTGATCACAGGAAATACATTTTTTCGTGGCCCACCTATTCTTGCATTAGGTTTGACTAAACTCGTAAAAAAATCATCAAAAATCGATGAAACCAATATCAATATCGCCAATGGTTGGATTGGTACGAATAACTGGCTCATTGAAAAAGTTCTCCCTGAGCTTAAATGGCACATCACGATTGATGAAGATCTAGATCTCAATCTACAAGGTCGTTACATCATGACCTGTAATCACCAAAGCTGGGTGGATACAACTGTTACTCAATATTTTGGTCTTAAACGTATGCCGCTCACACGTTTTTTTACGAAATGGGAACTCATTTTTATTCCTTTTGTTGGGCAAGCATTCAAGATCCTTGGTTTTCCTATGATGAAGCGTCATACCAAAGCGCAAATCGAAAAAAATCCTGCGCTGAAATATCGTGATATGGAAGAAGCGCGTAAATCGTGTGAACAACTGCTCAGCCAACCTTTTACCTTATTAAATTATTTAGAAGGTACGCGCTATACGCCCGAAAAACATGCTCAACAAAAATCTCCGTATAAAAATTTACTCAAGCCTAAAGCGGGTGGTCTAGCACTTGCCCTAAATATTCTAGGAAGTGAAATTGATGCACTAGTCGATATGACCATTGTCTATCCAGATGGTGTGCCAGGTTATGGAGATTTTTGGTTAGGAGAAGTTTCTCAAATTGCCGTGAATTTAAGAAAAATTGAAATTCCTGCTTGGGTGCATGGCGGCAATTATGAGGATGATGCCGACTATCGCGCACGTTTCCAAAAATGGGTTGATGAGCTTTGGACAGAAAAAGATCAGTTAATTACACAGTTAAAACAACAGCTTCAAGCTGAATCTGTAAATTAAGCTGTCCTCAGAATGTATTGCATATGACAGAACGCATGACTAATTCTCGAAAAACTTTCCGTCCACAGCGTCATGACACGTTATTTTGGAAGATGTTCCTGATTTATGACATCTTTATGATGCTCATTATTTTAGTCAATTTGTTTTGTCTATGTGCCAATGCATTTTTAATGAGTAATTTTGGCTCATGGGTATTTGACACGGTTCAATTACCTCAAATTCTGGAGTTTTATAAATCCGAGCTTCACCCATGGGTCATGATTACCGAAAGTTGGTTTATCACATTTTTAATTGTTGAACTCGCTGTAAGATGGCTGATTGCAATCGTCAATAAACATCATCAGCGTTGGTTTTTCTTTCCCTTCATTCATTGGTATGAAATATTAGCCATTATCCCTTACCTTCGCTTTTTACGTTTAATTCGCGTCGGAGTGATTGCCTATAGACTGCATGAGCTAGGCTATAAAGTCATTCCTAATAAATGGTTCAGACGTCTTAATTTTTACTATAACGTGATCATGGAAGAGCTCTCTGATCGTGTGGTGATTACTGTCATTGATAGTGTAAAAAAAGAGTTAGACACTAGCTCAACCCATAAAAAAATCATTCATGATCTGGTGAATCACCATCGAGACATGTTTGCCACGACATTAGCGCAAGTCTTACAAGAATCTTTAGCAACCGAATTAAAACTTCAAAAAGATAATATCTCGCAAGGCGTTGGTCACATTGTCATTAAAGCAATTGAAGACACACCAGAGCTAACACAGCTCTTAAAGCTGATTCCATTGGTGGGTGGTCGTATAGAACAGCAAATCCACAACATTGGTCAACGATTAGGTGAAAATATTACCGACGGTTTAGTTGAACCTTTTATTTCTGGAGCCATTGATAAACCGAATGCGCATTATCAACTCATTGCTGAAAAAATTAGCCAACTCAATATCGATAATCATGCATTAGAACAACTCGTTGAATCTGTCGTTTATGAAAGTCTTGAGTCTTTAAGAAAACAGGTGGCAGTAAAACAATGGCAAATAGAGTTATCAAAAAACAATCAAGTCAAGGAATGATCATTTCTCTATTAATTTAATATATCCGCTAGAGAATTCTTGAGAATTGAACTAGCATTTGCACAATTAACAATTTTTACTTCGATTATAAAGCGCGAAGCAAGCAAGGAATGAATATGGCAGATATTCGGATTACCGGTAGAATGGTGAATTTTACCCGAATTACCTTTGACACCAATGATCATAATGTTATCCGCCAACAATTAAGTGCCATGATGAGTGAAACCTCTTATGAAGGTGCGCTTGTCATTCTAGACACAACCGTTGAACAAGAACTCATTGGACTCATTCAATTGGTCATCAGTTTAGGGTTACAGCCAATGGCTGTCGTTGATGGTTTAATGGGTGATGAAGCACGTGCGATCCAATTCCCAGTTCTTGCGGCTGATCGTCCTTTGCAGCGGATCAAAGCAACAAAAGAACAAGTGGTAGAAGCCCCAGCAAATACACCTGAAGCTGAGAAGGTTCCAACACACATAGCTCCAGCAACCACACATAAAACTTCGTATCACGATGAAGTGCTTAGAACAGGACAATGTCTGGTACAAGATCACGGCGATATTATTTTAACTGCTGGAATTAATAGTGGCTCTGAAATCATCGCTTCAGGAAATATACATATTTATGGCTCTGCTCGTGGTAGAGTCATCGCCGGCGCCGGTGGCAATACAGCAGCACGAATTTTCTGTCATGTTTTAGAAGCTGAATTAGTATCTATCGCAGGAACATATTGTGTTGCAGATGATATTCCACCACATATGCTAAAAAAGTCAGTACATATCTATTTAAATGATGCTCAAGAGCTTGTCTTTGAAGCACTCGAATTTTAATGTATAACTAAACATGAGAACCCCTATAGTATTGGGGATAAACATAACAGGAGTGGATTCGGTGGCGAAAATTGTTGTCGTAACATCAGGTAAAGGTGGCGTAGGTAAAACAACTACCAGTGCATCTTTTGCAACAGGTTTAGCCCTTCGTGGCCACAAAACTGTTGTAATCGATTTTGACGTAGGTTTACGTAACCTCGACCTTATCATGGGTTGTGAGCGTCGTGTTGTTTATGATTTTGTGAATGTATTAAATAACGAAGCGAGATTACAACAAGCACTTATTCGCGATAAAGAAATCGAAAATCTATATATTTTACCTGCATCACAAACCCGTGATAAAGATGCGTTGACCGATGAAGGTGTTGCACGTGTTATGGACGAACTTTCTCAAGAGTTCGACTACATCATTTGTGACTCTCCTGCAGGTATTGAACGTGGTGCGATTTTAGCAATGTACCATGCTGATGAAGCAATCATTGTAACGAACCCTGAAATTTCATCTGTCCGAGATTCCGATCGTATTATTGGTATGTTGGACAGTAAAACGAAGAAAGTAGAAAATAACGAAGGTCGTATTCGTAAGCATCTTTGTATCACACGCTTCAACCCTGAACGTGCTGACAAGCAAGAAATGTTAACAGTCGATGATATTTCTAAAGATATCCTTCGCGTGCCAACGCTCGGTGTAATTCCTGAATGTAAAAGCGTGTTACAAGCTTCGAATGAAGGTAAGCCTGTTATTCTTTATACTGAAGAAGCAGCTGGACAAGCTTATGACGATCTTGTTGCACGCTTCCTTGGTGAAGAACGTCCATATCGTCACATCTCTGTGAAGCCGAAAGGCTGGTTAGCACGTTTATTTGGAGCATAAAGATGGCAGGATTCTGGAGTAAACTTTTTAGTAGTGATGACAAACCATCAAGTGCACAAACAGCTAAAGATCGCTTAAAAGTTATCGTGGCATCTGAAAATGGTCTAGGTAAGCGTTTAAGCCAAGATAAAATTGATTTAATGAAAAAAGAAATCATGCAAGTTGTGAATCGTTATGTGCGTGGTGTAGATGAACAGCATATACAAATGTCGGTTCGCTCAGAAGCAAATATCGAAATGCTAGAAATGAATATCAATTTGCCTGAAGAACGTTAATCTGATTTTTGATTAGTCAAGCAAATTGAATCAGGGCAAAATATGAGAGTGGCAGAAATAGGCTATTAGCTATATTCCGCCCACTTGAAGCAGAGCTTCAAGTCTTGCGACTAGACAAAGCAGCGCTTTGCTCATCTAGTCTCATATTTTGCCCTTTTTTATTGATTAAAAATACCAAGGAGATTGTGATGGCATTATCACAGCCAGCCACGTTCAATGAAGAATGGTCAGACGAGCGTGTTTTTGCCTATTTAAATCAGTTACCTCCTGAAGGTGTAAGCGCTGATTTTCATGTTCTCTATCATGCTTTTAAACATATGCGTGCTAATGACTATGAGCGTTTACTCACTAAATTTATAGCAGATGGTCGTGATCTTAACGCTCAAAATCCTGAAGGCAAACGTATTCATGATGTGATCGCAGAATTCCCACGCCAAAGTGCAGAATTCCTTGCTGTTTTAGCAAAATTTGCCTAAAAAACAGATAAAAAAGCCTGCTCAAGCAGGCTTTTTTGATTTAAATCTATCTTATACCTGTTAAAAAATAGTTTCGTATTAAGGTTACTTTTACGTTTGGGTGAAACTTAGATTATTTCCATTGCCAACCCAATGCAATAGCACCACCAACATCACCTTGTGAACTTGCGGTTCCAGATGCTTTATAGACAAAGCGATTCGTTTCAGAAACCCCACTAAATCCAATGGCAATACCTTGCTCACCATCCCATGTACCAGCAGCTGCACTGAACATACTTGCACCAGCATAAGTTGGCTGGGGTAATGAAGCGACAGCCAAAGATGCTGCAATAGCTGCTCGAGTGTCACGTCGTTCATCGGCAAAACTCTGTTCTAAAGCATTTACACGTCGACTAGTATACTCATTGGCCTGATTCAATATTTCATTGGTTCGTATATTCGTATATTCCTGTGCATCGCTCAAAACTTGCTGATCTGCTTGACGCATTTGTTTTACATTGACTGCGTCGGTATCCGCTGTACCTGCTGCCACATTAACAATTTGGCGCTGTTGCGTAGAGGAACCCACTGAAACCGTATTGTCCCGATCGGTAGACGAAGCATTTCCTAAAAGAACAGCATTATTTGCGTCAGACGTTATATTATTCCCAAGAGCTACAGTACTATTTCCTGAAATATTGTTGAAATTACCAACTGAATGCGTATTTTCACCCGTAACCGTATTGTGATTTCCTAAAGCTGTTGCATGTTCACCAGCGACTTGTGATTCAGCCCCAATTACAATACTCTCACGACCCGATGCTACTGATGAACTTCCGATTGCAAGAGCATCTTCACCTGTTGCATTTGGTAATATTGCATTTTCACTAGGATTTGTTCCAACAGATATTGCGACAGTTCCACCACTAGCCAAAGACGTTAGCCACTGTTGTTCGGTGCCATTAAAGCCATTTTGTACAGCAATCTCAAAAGCACTAAATCCTTGATCACCTTTTAAGCCTTGAAGTCCTTGATCACCTTTATCGCCCTTGTCGCCTTTTAAGCCTTGAAGTCCTTGATCTCCCTTATCACCTTTCAATCCTTGAGGACCTTGGTCACCTTTATCTCCTTTGAGTGACGTCAGCCAATCTTGCTCTGTTCCTACAAATCCATTATTCACCGCCACTTGGTAAGCACTATCACCTTGTGGTCCTACACCGCCAACAGGTCCACCGCTTGTACCTGGTATACCTTGATCCCCTTTGTCACCTTTCAATCCTTGTGGACCTTGATCACCTTTATCTCCCTTATCGCCTTTTTCACCTTTTAATGATGTAAGCCAATCTGTTTCAGAGCCGTCAAATCCATTACTCACAGCAACCTCGTACGCACTTGGTCCAGCTGGTCCAGTGGTACCTGTACCTGTTTCACCACCAACACCATTATTTTCGAGTGCAGAGACACGGTCTTTTAACGCTGTAAATTCAATATCAATCCCTCTAATTGTTTGATTTACGTTTTGGTATGTAGAGCCTTGCATTTCAAATGAAAGGGGCATCACACTCCCCTGAAACATAGTCACCCCAGTACCCAGAATTCTTTGTAAACTGGCTGTCAATTGATCAACATTAATAGCATCATGAGTATCTAATCCCCATGCTAAGTTCATGATTCGGCGTTTTAATTGATCACTACCGACTGAAATAACATTCTCTCGATCTGCAACCGATGCACTACCTAAAGCAACAGAGTTGCTCGCATAAACCTGACTCAGCTCACCAATCGCGACTGACTCTCTTACGGATGTATAATTTGGTCCTGGTCGAATAATAATAGAACCACCGACAGCCACATTAGTGTGACCTTGCACATTACTGTTGGAGGCAAATATATGAGAACTCGTCGCACCAACCTCATTAAATCCACCAAAAATCATCGAGCCATTAGTGTTGACGTCGTGAATATTATTCATACCAACAACAACAGATTTTACAGACGAGTTTAAATTTGAAATACCTATAGAGATACCCCCTTCAGCAGTATTTGAACTACCGATCGCAATACTCCCTTCCCCCTTAACCACTTGATTATTACCAATGGCAATATTACTTGTATGATGCGTTGTGTTTTGATTTCCAATGACCACATTATTTTGCGTTGTCGTTACAGCGTTTGGTGTCACCGTATTATTCAAACCAAAAACAGTATGATTCATCCCAATATTGACGTTATTGCTTTGTCCCATAACCACACTGTTCGGTGCAACCACTGAGTTATTTTCACCACAGATGAAAGATGTAGTGTCTGAATTCGTCGCTGTGCCTGTTGAACCCTCACATTCATCAGCTTGCACATGACTCGTCATTGCGGTTAATGCCCCAATTAAAATCAGATAACCTGTCGTCATTCCAATATTTTTTAAAGATTGTGTAAAACGTGTACGTCCAAGTTCCCCTGTTACGACTAATTTTCCATTACGATTACGGATAACTCGGTATATATGGTTCATGTAATTCCCCTTAGTTTTTGACATGGTCATGTCACTTGCAGGTTTTCCATAGTTTGCAAGAAAGACCTTTTATAATGAGGAAAATCAAACCATAAAGCTGATAATCTAGAAGCCCCCCTTTAAGGGGGGATGAAAAAAATATTTTTGTGAAAAAATGATTAATATTTACTTTTTTATCTCAATTTTTTTAAAAAAATCTATAATTTGAATTTGTTATAATCAAAACAGTTCAATCGAAGATGAATTCAATAAGTTTTCGTAAAAGTGATCGAACAAGGCTCGGCACCCTCCATCGCCTGAGAAATCTTTGCTGTACTCAACTTCCGCTCCTTACCATTGCGCCCAGTATTTTTGACTATTTGAATTTTTTGATTCCACATGATGCCTACGGTATGGCACTGACCTATCCAAATGGTGAACCTTATATACTGTATTACAAAAATCTTAACCCTCAGTCGATGAGGTATGTCCAAGAAAATACTGAATTATTCTTAAACTTAAAAACCGAAAGCCATATCCGCTGGCTCAACTGCCCTATGTTACCCAAAGTCGGAAATCTTTTACGCCCAGATGATCCGTATTTTCATAGCTTAACCTACCAGATGATTGTGCGCCAAAGCGGTCTTCACCATACACTAGATCTAAGATTAGAACGCAATCATATTCCTGCAGGAGGTATTACCCTCTATAGGCGTATGTCACAACCCTTCCAATTACAAGATCATCGTTTATTAGAACAAGCTGGTGTCTATATCGAATATGCGCTTAACAATCAAATGGAGGATGGCGACGATGTAATTGAATCAGATCAAGCGTTGTTAATCGTGAATTCTCAAAATGATTTAGTCATGATGACTGATGCTGCAAAGGATTTACTGAATCTCTTCCCGATACATTATGAATTTTGGGAACCATATAAAGCGTTGCCAAAATCATGCTATCAAGTCATCAATGAGCTTAAATATGGGCAACAAATCCCCAAGCTTAGTTTGACCATTCCTAATGGAATATTAACCCTTCGTGCTGAATGGTTAAGTAGTCAAAATACAACCGATACAAATATCGCCTTATACTTAAAGCGCTCATTACCACGCTCCCTCATTATTTTAAAAAAACTAGAAGCACTTGATCTATCCCCCCGAGAATGCCAAGTGGCTTTTTCGTTAATTACAGGCATGAATAAAAGTGAAATTTTACAAAAATTATCCATTAGCCCTGCGGTATTTAAAGATTGTGTCAAGTCAGTTTATCAAAGCTTGAATGTTCACTCTGTGAGTGAACTGATCACATTTGCGAGCCAATGGACTACCCCCAAAAACAACACTTTTTTGAGTTAAATAAAAAAAAGCAACCTATGGTTACTTTTTCTGAGTCAGTCTTCGTTAAACTAAAATTTCACGTTTACCATTTGCACCCATTGCACTCACGATACCGTTTTCTTCCATTTGGTCAATAATACGTGCGGCACGATTATAACCAAGACTAAACTTACGCTGTAAAGATGAAGTGGATGCTTTGCGGGTTTCTAAAACAAAAGCAACACATTGATCATAAAGTGCGTCACGGTCAGAAGCACCATCACCATCCTCAAAGCCACGTGATGCTGGCTCTTCATCAAATGGGGTGAGAATTTCATCCACATAGTTTGGTGCACCACGCTCACGCCATGCATCACAAATACGGTTCACTTCGTCATCGGCAATAAATGCACCATGCACACGCTCAGGCTCAATTTTACCTGGTCCTAAGAACAGCATATCACCATGTCCAAGCAAATCTTCTGCACCACCCGCATCCAAAATCGTACGCGAGTCAATTTTAGAGTTTACACGTAGTGCAACACGCGTCGGTATATTCGCCTTAATTAAGCCAGTAATTACATCGACGGATGGACGCTGTGTCGCAAGTAATAAATGAATGCCTGCAGCACGTGATTTTTGAGCTAGACGAGTGATCATCTCTTCCGCTTTCTTACCCACCTGCATGATCATATCTGCGAATTCATCTGCAACAATCACAATCGAAGGCAATGGTGTAAGTCTAGGTGCACGTTCTCCAGCAACTGACTCACTGGCTTTCCAAGTTGGATCAAATAGATCTTCACCATTGGCAATTGCTTCTTCAACTTTACGGTTATAGTCACTCAATTTACGTATTTTTAAGAACGACATCAGCTTATAACGACGCTCCATCTCATTCACACACCAATTTAAAGCACTGACTGCATCTTTCATGTCAGTCACAACAGGCGTGAGTAAATGCGGAATATCGTTATAGTTCGCCAATTCAAGTTGTTTAGGATCAATCAAAATAAGGCGCAATTGATCTGGCGTATATTTTAAAAGCATCGATAGAATCATCGAGTTTACAGCAACAGATTTACCTGAACCTGTGGTACCCGCAACCAACATATGTGGTGCCTTGCCCAACTCAGTAATGACTGGGTTACCAGAAATGTCTTTACCCATGGCCATGGATAAGATTCCATCTGGATCCTTAAATTTTGGAATTTTTACCAATTCAATCAGGCGCACCATCTCACGTATGCTATTCGGAACTTCAATTCCAATGTAAGGTTTTCCAGGGATCACCTCAACAACACGTACTGATGCCATCGACATTGATCGTGCTAAGTCACGAGAAATATTAGTTACTTTCGAGGCTTTCACACCAGGCGCAAGATCCAGTTCAAATCTGGTCACGACTGGACCCGGTTGAGCTTCAATCACTTTCGCTTTGACATTAAATTCTTGTAATTTAATTTCTAACAGTTCTGATAATCTTGATAATTGTTCTGCAGTGAAGTTTACTTTTTTGTTTGGGTCTACTTCATCAAGTAAATCCAAACCAGGAAGTGGTGATAAATCTTTACGGCGCTCCGCAACTTGCATTGCACGAGACATTGGACGACCAGCAGCATCTGTTAATGGCGCATCGAAATCAAACTCATCTTCTTCAACTTCAGGCTTACCTACCGTTTCTTGCCAAGCTTCTCTAAAAGCATCTTTATCTGAAGATATACGTTGTTTTTCCTCATCACTCACTTTAGTAACAGGAATTGATGATCCCTCTTGCTCAACAATGTTTTGTGGTGATGGGGCAATAGTGTCTTGCTCTGATTCATATTCCGCGACTGTATCTGACTTAGGTGAAGTCATAAATTTAATATTTGGCGTCACCAAATTTGGACGCTTGACCTCTGAATTAGACAAAGCTTCTGCTTCATCCGCAAGTGATGCAAGACCATCAAGCTCAGAAGCTAACAAATCTGCTTTAGTGATCGCTTCCGCAGCTGCGCTCGATTGACTTGCGTATACAGCACTTGCACCAATAGCTGAGGTATTTTGGATTAGGGATGCTGTATTTTGATCATCAGCAGATTGACCTGAAGGATTTGTTTGATGATGAAAAGGAGTATGAATATCTTTGGCGTGCTGTCCTTGTGGAACAACTTCAAGCAATTCATCAAAGATTTGATCATCATTCCAGTCCAAAGCAGTATCTTGAACAGTTGAGCGCTGATCTACTCGAACGTTTTTACTTAATTCATTAATTTCTGAAGTACGTTGATCAAGCTGATCCTCCTCTGCTGCGCGCAAAAGCTCATCAATTTCTCTTTTATGATCTTCATCGCTATGCAAGGCTTTCCAAACTTCACCCGTTGGAACAATACGTTGACTCTCACGCTCTAACTCATGCGCTTTCGCGATGGTACGCTCGAGCTCTGCCTCATCATCTTCATCAAAACGATGATTTTGTTGAGACTCTTGGAAACGCATATCTTCAAATAGTCTTTCAGCAGTACGTTCATGACGCACTTGTAATTGATCTTTCTTTTCTAAATGATCGACATAATTGAGCTCAGCTTGATGAGGGACTGGAGCTGAATCTTTTACAGGAGTTTCAATTTCTTTTTTCGCTTTTGGCTGAGTCGTCAAATCATAAGCTGATTCAGTCTCAGGTACATTTTTATAGAATAAATCTTGCAAATAAGCGGGTGTCGCCTTCAAAGTAGACCATGTCTTGTTCCACTGAATACCAAAAGCCAGTGTGATTAGAACGATGCTAAGTACGATCAGAAAAAAAACGGCGCCATAAATCGTCAAAAGCTGTTTTAAACTCTCACCCAATTCGTAACCAATGATTCCACCTGAAGCGTTAGCAAGCGTATCTGCAGGCACTGACCAAAGTAAATAAAACAAACTCGCGACGGTAAGTAGAATGAAAAATTGAGCAGCAAAACGAAATGGACGACTCAAAAAACTTCTTGGCCACCACACTTGAATCGCTTCAATGAATAAATAAATTGGGATCAGTAAACTTGCCCAGCCCAGAAATCCAAATAAGAGATCTGCAATCCAAGCACCTGCGACACCACTTGCATTTGAAACTTGTTGAGTATCACTCGAAATATGCATCCAACCCGGATCAAATGGCGTATAAGTCACTGTTGCTAAAAACAGATAAATACCAAATGATATTAAGAAGAATGTTAAAACTAAGCGCTGTGCATATACACTCGACACCGCAGTCATATACTGTCCTGTAAACGATTATTCATTAATGTTCTAATGTTGAAATGGAACAATTTCTTCATTATAGAAAACTTACTATTATGCACCTGTTCATTAAAAAAAGGTGCAGCTTTCTAAGGTTTCCTTGTTAACACTTTTAACTATATAGCTCAATTCGATTTAGTTGATCAATATAATCCACATTCATTCCACACAACTGTGGTGAAGTTTCACGTATAATTTTCAGTAAATCGATATATCAAATTAAAAGGATGCTTATACATGAGCGCTCGTCACTCAAGATTGATTATTTTAGGTTCTGGTCCTGCAGGTTATAGCGCAGCTGTATATGCTGCACGAGCAAATTTAAAACCAACTTTGATCGCTGGTATGCAATTGGGTGGTCAGCTCACCACAACTACAGAAGTTGATAACTGGCCAGGTGATCCTGAAGGCTTAACAGGTCCTGCTTTAATGGAGCGTATGCAAGCTCACGCAGAACGTTTTGGTACTGAATTGGTTTACGATCACATTAACGAAGTTGACTTAAATGTACGTCCATTCGTTTTAAAAGGTGATATGGAAGAATACACGTGTGATGCTTTGATCATTGCAACAGGCGCTACGGCTCAATATTTAGGATTAGAATCCGAAGCTGCTTATATGGGTCAAGGTGTGAGTGCGTGTGCAACTTGTGATGGTTTCTTCTATAAAAATCAAAAAGTCATGGTTGTCGGTGGTGGTAACACTGCGGTTGAAGAAGCGCTTTATTTATCAAACATTGCTTCACATGTAACACTTGTACATCGTCGCGATAAATTACGTTCTGAAAAAATCCTTCAAGATCATCTTTTTGCAAAAGAGAAAGAAGGCAAAATCAGCATCATCTGGAACCATGAAGTTGAAGAAGTACTTGGTAACCCTCAAGATGGCGTTACTAGTGTTCGCTTGAAATCTACAACTGATACTACAACACAAAACGTTGAAGTGACTGGATTGTTCGTCGCTATAGGTCACAAACCTAATACTGCAATGTTTGAAGGTCAGCTTGAACTACGTGATGGTTATATCCAAGTTCAAAGTGGTACACGTGGTAATGCAACTGCGACTTCTGTTGAAGGCGTATTTGCTGCAGGTGATGTTGCAGACAATATCTACCGCCAAGCAATTACATCAGCAGGTTCAGGTTGTATGGCTGCTTTAGACGCTGAGAAATATTTAGACAACTAATATTTATTTAAAAACCACCTTCGGGTGGTTTTTTTATTCTTTCAACTTGGCATAATCATTTTAAACATTTTTATCTTCGGTTTTTCATTATTATTTTTAGAACTTAATCCCTATGCTCCCTCCTTCTGAGTTTATTTTCCCTAATCCAATTGAATCCGATCCCGAAGGTCAAGGACTAATCTGTATAGGTGCTGACCTCTCCCCTTCTACATTATTTGAAGCTTATACACATGGTTTATTTCCTTGGTTTTCCGAAGGTGAGCCGATCTGCTGGTGGAGTCCAGTACCTCGCTGCATTATCTACCCTTCGTCATACCATCCAAGTAAATCACTCATTCGTAAGATGAAAAAACATGATTATACGATTACCATTAACCGTGATTTTGAACATGTGATACGTTCTTGCTCATTACCACGAAGTTATGCCAATGAAACATGGATTACTGAAGATATCATTCAGGGTTACTGTGCATTATTTGAGTCAGGCTATGCATATAGTGTCGAAGTACGCAGAGAAAATTCGATTGTCGGCGGGCTCTATGGTGTCTCTATAGGTCAGGGTATTTTTGGTGAATCCATGTTTAGTCGAGAGACTGATGTTTCAAAAATGGCTTTTTATACCCTCATGTTGATTAGCCTTGAAAACCAGGCACCCTGGGTTGACTGTCAATTGGTGAATGATCATCTCATGAGCTTAGGTGCTTGCACAATTTCTCGCCAAGACTACCTTAATTCGTTACAAGATGTGATAAAACAGCCTCAGATTGATTGGCAAAAGTATAAAGACGGTGTATTTTCAAGTAAAACAATAGCATTTGATCAACGACTCATGGATTGAGAAATAGGAGGGACAACATGAATTCTTATCAACCCCAGTCCCTATTAAATGAACTGCAGTATTACATTACACCACCCCATGACTGCAGTTATCTTCCCGAGAAATCAGCACGGATGGTCTTTTTAGATCCTGCTCATAAAATCGACGTTGTAACTTTATCAGAATTGTCTCGTGTAGGATTTCGAAGAAGCGGAGATTTTGTCTATCGACCTGAATGTCATTTGTGTCGACAATGCCTTTCATGTCGTGTACCTGTTGATGCTTTTAAAATGAACAGTCAACAAAAGAAAGCTTGGAAACGTAATCAAGACTTAGAAGTTAGAATAACCCAAACTCAAGATGCTACTGATTTACACTATCAACTCTATGAACGTTACATCAATGAGCGTCATTCAGATGGAGATATGTTCCCCCCTAGCTATGATCAATTCGAGAAGTTTTTGATTCACAGTTGTAGCAATAGTTTCTTTATAGAACTTTGGAAAGATGATCGACTCATTTGTGTCTCAACCTGCGATGTATTAGATGATGGAGTATCCGCCGTCTATACATTTTTTGATCCAGATGAATCCAAACGTTCTTTAGGTGTTTTTGCAGTCCTTAAGCAAATTGAATATGTAAAGCAGCACAATCAAGAGTTTGTATATTTAGGATATTGGGTACCCCATTCATTCAAAATGAACTATAAGTCCCAATATGCGCCTTTTGAATTATTACTGGATGGTCAATGGCGACGTGTTAATAAAATGCTCAGCAACGAAGAAATCGATCAATTAGGTCATATGCTGATGACGACACTTCCCTCTGAATGGAATAACTTTATTGTAAAGTAGGGTATTGAATTTTGTCACTTGAATAAATCTGCAAAATTATCACTGCATGCCTTTACCATAATGATGGCATGCTCTTTTCCACCATCTAATGTTGGATAATAGTTTTTACGCATATCAATTTGATGAAATCCGGATTTCTCATATAGTGCAATCGCAGCCTTATTACTTTCTCGGACCTCTAAAAAGATTTGTACGGGATCATTATTGAGTTGAGCCATTGAAGCTTCAAGCAATTGATATCCCAACCCTTTTCCACGCATTTCCGGATGAACTGCCATCAACAGCAAATTTGCTTCATCCAATACAGGCTGTAAAATACAGAAACCAACAACACGATTCTGGTATTCAATCACTGTGGATTGATATGAATCAACCGCTTCTGAAAATTGTTTTTTTGTCCAAGGATGCGTCTGCCCCAAACTTTCAATTTCATATACCACCTCAACATCTGATGTCAGCATCGGTCGAATCATAATCATTACATTGCATTTTTTAAGTTAGTACATTATAGAAAGTTCGAAAATAAATGAAATAAAAAAAGGCAGCTTACGCTGCCCGAATGCACAAAAGTAAATACTTAAAAACCGAGTTTTGCTTTCCATGTTGCCAATAAACCCACGGTATCCAAATCATTCGGATGGAAGCCTGGTTTAAAATAAGCCAACATTTCCTTACCCATACCAGAAATAATGCCTTTAGATGGACTATATCCATAGGTATAGATATCTTTCAAAGATGCAATATTTAACTGTTTATCGTCTTTCAATAAACGCGCTACAAAATAAGTCTGCACCATGAATAGCACAACCATTGCTGCCACTAAAGAAGATGTTCGAGCAAGATAAGATTTGATTCCTTTACCGAACACACCTTCAAATACATCATATGCGACAGCCTTATGCTCATTTTCTTCAATGGCATGCCAAGCCCACATCGTCGCCATTGTTTCATCAGTCATTAATGCTTGAATATGTTCGTTACGCAATAATTCTGAGGCAATGGTTGCTGTAAAATGTTCTAGCGCAGTCGTTCCCATCAGATCGATCATTTCTTGTGAAATACCAAATGGTTTCATAACGGTGCTAGCTGACTTACGAAAAGTTTGAATGACCGTATCTGTGGCTTTTTCAAGTGCAGCAACATCATGACCAAATTTTTGTGCTGATGCATTAAAGCCAGCATGCTCATGTGTATGCATTGCTTCCTGACCAATAAATGCTGAAATCTCTTTTTGGAGATCTTCATTATCTTTAATGGCTGGATGTTGGCGAACTGCACGCACTGAATCGATAAAGAATTTTTCACCTGCAGGAAATAATGCAGATAACGCTGTCATGAAATGAGTTAATCCTGCTGAACCATTCATCCAATATTCTGGTACGTGATCAAAATCAAATTGCATACGACGTACTGGAAATGATGCACCGGCACGATTTGTAATATTTACTTTAGCATTCATTGCTGGACTCCTATTCGGGATCTATCCAAATCTAGTTTTATGATTCTTTTCATTACTTCATCTTAGTGATTTATTATTTTTATGATAAATGCCTTATAGGTCACATCATTATCAGTTAAGGACAGCTTACAACTCTTATTGTCTAACAATTTTATAGATTCCATAAAAAAAACGCCCCAAAGGGGCGTTTCTTTCACACAATCAATACTTATGCAGTTACTTTAGCAACAACACCAGCACCAACTGTACGACCACCTTCACGGATCGCAAAACGTAGACCTGGGTCCATTGCGATTGGGTGGATTAATTCTACTGACATTTCTACGTTGTCACCAGGCATAACCATTTCAACGCCTTCTTGCAATTGAATCGCGCCAGTTACGTCAGTTGTACGGAAGTAGAACTGTGGACGGTAACCGTTAAGGAATGGAGTGTGACGACCACCTTCTTCTTTAGAAAGTACGTATACTTCTGCATCAAATTTAGTGTGTGGCTTGATCGCACCTGGTTTAGAAAGTACTTGACCACGTTGTACGTCTTCACGCTTAGTACCACGTAATAAGATACCACAGTTCTCGCCCGCACGACCTTCGTCTAGAAGTTTACGGAACATTTCAACGCCAGTTACTGTAGTTTTAACTGTGTCTTTGATACCTACGATTTCAACTTCTTCGCCTACTTTCACGATACCAGCTTCTACACGGCCAGTTACTACTGTACCACGACCAGAAATCGAGAATACGTCTTCGATTGGCATTAAGAATGCTTTATCAATAGCACGCTCTGGCTCTGGGATGTAAGTGTCAAGCGCTTCAACAAGAGCAACAACTGCATCTTCACCGAACTGACCAGCTTCACCGTTAAGTGCAGCAAGAGCAGAACCACGGATAACTGGAGTGTCATCACCTGGGAAGTCATAAGTAGAAAGAAGTTCACGAACTTCCATTTCAACCAGCTCAAGAAGCTCTTCGTCGTCTACAAGGTCACATTTGTTTAAGAATACAACGATGTATGGAACACCTACTTGGCGAGAAAGAAGGATGTGTTCACGAGTTTGTGGCATTGGACCATCAGTCGCAG
>NZ_VPEE01000025.1:0-43470 GCF_013417345.1 Acinetobacter sp. YH16032
GAGATCCATGCACGCATGGCAGTCTTGAATAAATTCACAGAATTAGGTCGTCCTCATACCCAAGTTGTCTCTTAAATTTGAGTAGCTTAAGGGAGCTCAGCCTTTCAAACCTTTATGCAACAAAGCCCTTCGCAGCATGCTTCGAACTTATCTCAAATAAATATTAAATTTATCACTGTTAATAATGAAAATATAAGACCTAGTTTTGATTTAAATTTTCATAGTTTAAATACTGGTAAAATTTATCAGCTCATTTAAATATTAAAATTAAACCATAAAGTATTTTTTATGGTATAATCGTTGTTGATCGAATCCGTAAGCGAAACGGAAGTGTTTAGATAGAACTTAGAATTGCGTATTCTCAATTTATAGATTTTAATATCTATGATGTCTAAACAGTTAACGCAGAGCATGAACTCGCACCATGCCGATCTTAGAAGTCCACAATCTCATTGTGGGCTTTTTATAATTAAATACATGCTAATGTAAAATTGTAATTTGAATTATAGGCTTGAGCCTCTTCGATATCAGAATCCATACTCTCGATTTAAATATTTAATATTATTTTTAATTTTACATGAGCTCATTAATGAGTAAGTGAAAATGAATATCTCTAATGGCTGGACTACAGCAAAAGCAGTGAATGGTGAAACCATTCGAATTAACATTATCCCATTTCATAAAGTTCAAAATACGATGAGAGGGCAAATTCTTGTAGAAGTTTCTAAACAAGTTGAAGTCGAATCAGGTGAAGTATTTGAAATAAACTTAGATGGCCGATCTTTTTTCTTGGGATTTAATAATCTATATAAGATTATGATTTAAAAATATTTTTTCATAAATGATGCTATTTTTAGTAGTAAAACCTTTAAAGATCATCAAGATAAATTTAAGAAAGCGATACAAAATCACAGACTCTGGTCTCGAGAGGATATAGTAGCAAGTATCCCAGCATAAAAATAAGAGAAGCCTAGATTCACTATCTAGGCTCTTTTTTTAGGTAGTCATGATAGGTTTATTGATCGAATTATTTTGATTGGTCTTAAGTAAATATACCGTGAATAATCTGAGCACAGTTCATCATAGAGCTTTTAGACTCGTAATTCGAGCGACGTTAGATCGCTACTTGATTTATTTCTATTGATGACCTTGAGTAATTTGATACAAAGTTAATTTTGATTTGTCTAGAGAATTGCTATTCTTGAGCTAGCGCTTGAAAATTTGAAATGTGAAACCGCCATACATATTTGTAAAAGTAATTCTATGAAAGATAATAAAAATGGGAAACAAACTTTGAGTAATGAACGGTGTCCTTTTGAAACGTCACTCCCGATACTACAAAAATCTAAGTTGGGGCATCATTTCTCTAGAGTGCAAAACTCACATATATCCATGGATCTTATTGAACTGATTCGTGGAAGAAAGTCATGATCGGTGTAATCGATGTGGCAACCAATCAAATTGAAACACTTGACGAAATGGTGAACACTTTGCGTAAAGTTTTGCAATTTGTCGATGCTGATAAGCTATACCCTTCAACCCACTGTGGAATGATACCACTGTCTCGTCACGTGGGACGTGACAAACTTGAAGCCTTAAGTATGGGTTCAGCGATCTTAAACTAAGAAGTTAGTGCTTTAGCTGAGTTTATTTTCTACATTCAAGATGGATCATCTGTGCAATCACCTATATCCTAGGTTCGCACGAGTTTAGCAATTTATATTTGAGAAGAGAAAAATGGTTGAAGCTTCAGACTACAGAAACGCAATGTCTTTATTAACCACTGCAGTCAATATTATTACAACAGCTGGTGAAACAGGACAGCATGGTTTCACGGCTTCTGCTGTATGTAGCGTTACTGATTCACCTGCTACGCTTTTGGTGTGTATGAATCAATCATCCCGATCTCATCAGTATTTTATTGAGAACAAAGTTTTATCTGTCAATGTGCTCAGTTCTCAACATGAGTCTCTTTCAAATGCTTTTGCATCGAGTCAATTAAGTGCAGAACAACGTTTTGGATTAGCCCAATGGGGTAAATTGAAAACAGGTTGCCCGGTCTTAAAGGACGCTTTAGTCAGTTTTGATTGTGAGATTGAGCAAATTCAACGAGTGGGCACACACAGTATTTTTATTTGCCGAGTTGTAGCCATTCAACAAAGCTCGCAAGAGGAAAGTCTTGTCTATTTTAATCGATCTTATCATCAGGTGAGTGCAAAAGAGGAAGTTTAATGAGCTAGAGCAGCAAGATTTTCAATCGTTTCTTATAATGATTATAGAAATAGATCAGCGTTTGATTAATGATCTTGGGAAAGATGGTGAATCGTAAGCCTCGAACAGTGAGCTTTCATAGTGTGAGGTTAAACCCAATGGATATTACTCGAATCGTTTATGGTCATACAGAGTGAATGATCTTTCTCTTTGAGATGAAAAAAGACAAGTATTATTTTCAAAAAATTGAAACCAATTAAATAAGTTTTAAAAAAAATAATCAGTGTTTTATATTTAATTTATTCTCTTAAAGAAATATATTAACTTTTAAATCTAGAAATTCGATTGTTTTTATGAATACTTTCGGTTTTACCAATTTAATCATCTTTTGTATTCTCTATTTCAACGAAGCAACACTCTCACAAAGAAATAGAGGAAAACACATGAGTTTAATCAATACTGAAGTCAAACCATTCAATGCAACTGCTTATCAAAATGGTGAGTTCATTGAAGTTTCTGAGCAAGATTTTAAAGGTAAATGGTCTGTTGTCTTTTTCTATCCTGCAGATTTTACATTTGTATGTCCAACAGAATTAGGCGATCTTGCTGATAACTATGCTGAATTCCAAAAGTTAGGTGTAGAAATTTATGGTGTATCTACAGATACTCATTTCACACATAAAGCTTGGCATGATACTTCAGATGTGATTGGTAAAATTCAGTATCCACTTATTGGTGACCCAACGTGGACATTGTCTAAAAACTTTGATGTATTGATTGAATCTGAAGGTTTGGCAGATCGTGGTACATTTGTAATTGATCCTGAAGGAAAAATTCAAATTGTAGAGATTAATGCAGGTGGTATTGGTCGTGATGCTCAAGAACTTCTTCGCAAAGTGAAAGCGGCTCAATATGTTCATGCTCACCCAGGCGAAGTATGTCCTGCGAAATGGAAAGAAGGTGATGCTACACTTGCACCATCAATCGATCTTGTTGGTAAGATCTAAATTAAGTTGAAAAGTAAAGAACCAGCACGATGTGCTGGTTTTTTATTAAGAGGCATAACCTTCTTGATTTTGTGCTGCTTGTCGTAAACCTTCAACCAAGTGGTCGATGAGTTTTTCCATCACGAGTCGTTGTCCTTTACGTGATGCATAAACGAGTTGCACAGTCCCTATATTTGAGCACCAGTCAGGCAAGATGTGTATAAGCCGTCCTGCTGCCAAATCCTTTTGCACTGTAAGATAAGGTAGATCTGCAATACCTAATCCATCCATTACTGAATAATACACACCAGCCAAATCATTACTTTTAATACGTGGTTGTAATGGAATTTCAATGAGATCATGCCCTTCAATTCGGTGCAAATTCCATTGATAATGAGTTTTTTGAGTTCCTAAAACAATTGTTGGAAAATCATTGATTTCAGTTGGATATTCTAAAACGCGACCCTGTAAAAGCTCAGGGGTTGCCACTAAACAATGAGTGGTTTTGATGACATCACGAACCACGATGGTGGAGTCTTCATTGGCAGAAAAATTAGTTCTGATCGCCAAGTCAATATCATCGTGCAATACATCTACGCGTCGGCTGGTTAATTCCATCTCGACTTGAACTTTTGGATAGCGCTTCAAAAAATCATTGAGTAAAGAGCGAATTTGATAACGCATCATTACGGGTGGGCAACTAATTTTAACTAGACCCTGAGGTTCACTTTTCTGTTTAAGTAAAACATTATGAGCGCAATCAACTTGGTTGATTACTTTTTCACATTCTTGAAAAAATTCTTGACCTAAAGGCGTTACTTTGAAATGGCGAGTAGAACGTTGAATGAGTGTGACATTAAATTTTGCTTCGAGTTCTAAAATACGTCGACTAAGCTTTGATTTAGTTATATTTGACGCGTGACTAGCAGCACTGAAACCGCCGTATTTAACGACCAAATAAAAATAGTAATAGTCATCAAATGAATGCAATTTTCACCTCGACGCCTGATCTGATAAAGTTTAAGCATAGGTTAAACTAAGCCGTTCAAGAAATCATCTTGGGTTTTGAATATGGTAAAAAAAAGCGACCAAAAGGTCGCTTTTATTAAATATTATTTTTTAGTGGTATTCTTTACATAGCTAACCATTAAGTTTTTATAGTCAGGAATATGCTCACCGAATAAAGCACCTAAACCTTCGATATCATTACGCCAGTCACGATGTAACTCACCTGCAGCACCAAACCATGTCATAAGTTGAGCACCTGCTTGAGACATGCGGTTCCATGCAGCATCACGCGTAATTTGGTTGAATGTACCAGATGCATCAGTAATCACGAATACATCAAAGTCTTCAGCAAGAGCTGAAAGTGTAGGGAATGCAACACATACTTCAGTCACAACACCAGCGATGATCAGTTGTTTTTTACCTGTCGCTTTAACAGCATTTACAAAATCTTCGTTATCCCAAGCATTGATTTGACCTGGACGCGCGATATATGGAGCATCAGGGAACATTTCAACTAATTCTGGAACGAGTGGACCATTAGGACCATCTTCAAAACTTGTTGTTAAAATCGTCGGCAAGTTAAAGTATTTTGCTGCTGCTGCGAGTGCTAAAACATTGTTTTTAAACTTATCAGGATCGATATCACGTACAAGAGAAAGAAGACCTGTTTGGTGGTCGACTAAAAGCACTACTGCATTATCTTTATCTAAACGAACGTAAGGTTTGCCCATTATTATTAGCCTCTATGATGTTAGTAAGTGTGAATACGTATCAATGAACTCGTATTCAGTCACCAGTTATATTAGACTGAAAATGAGATAAATTTGTGACCATTTTTAGGATAATTAGTCTTATTAATAGGAATATTGTAATCATTAATTTCAAATTTCAGTGAATAGTCACATATATGAATTAATTTAGATTATTATAATCATAAAAATAGGAATCTGTGTGGCAGTAAAGCTCTTTTTATTTTCTGTGCAAAGTCTAAAATTAGCGCATGTTCATCCTATCGAATATAGGAGTAAAAGATGAAAAGAGTAATTGGGGTTTATCGTAACCAACATACACATTGGGTTGGTGATGGTCTGCCAGTGCGTAACTTATTTTCTTATGATCGGTTAGGTCAAGCACTTAGTCCTTTTTTGTTATTAGATTATGGTGCACCACATCACTTTGAGCCAACGACACGTCAGTTAGGTGTTGGCTCACATCCTCATCGCGGATTTGAAACAGTGACTATCGCCTACCAAGGTGGTTTAGCACATAAGGATTCCAGTGGTGGTGGTGGTGTTATCGAGGCAGGAGATGTGCAATGGATGACTGCTGGGGCCGGATTGGTTCACGAAGAGTTTCATTCTCCTGAATTTGCTCAAAAAGGTGGAATTCTTGAAATGGCACAGCTTTGGGTCAATCTACCAGCCAAAGATAAAATGACTCAACCACGTTATCAAGCGATCACATCTCATGATATTCCAACAATTACCATGGATGATGATGCTGGTCACATCCGTGTAATTGCGGGTGAGTTTGGTGGTCATTATGGTCCTGCTGAAACATTTACTCCAATAAATGTGTGGGATGGTCAGCTTAAAGCTGAGTATGAAACATTCATACATGTTCCTGTAGATCACAACGTATTGGTTGTAGTGTTGAATGGTGAACTCGTAATTAATGGGACTCAAAAAGTTCTAGACAGTTCAATTGTGATGTTTGCTCGTGATGGTGAGGAAGCAATTCAATTGCAAGCATATAAAGATACACAATTTTTAGTGCTTACAGGTGAGCCACTAAATGAGCCAATTCAAGGGCATGGACCATTCGTCATGAACACCAAAGAAGAAATCATTCAAGCTTTTCATGATTTCAATAATGGTAAATTTGGTGAAATTGCACGTTAATTGGAACGAGAAAAGCGGAAATATCATTTCCGCTTTTTTTGTAATCATCACTTTAAAAAAATAAAGGACCTCTATCCCACACAACAGAGGTCCTTATACGCTGTAATTTATATTTATTTTCTAGATCACATTCTATTTGTGTTTCTTATTAATGTGATGTAGTTCTCATTTTCAAAACAATGATAATGCATTTTTTTTAAGCTGTAAACTAAAAAATTAAATTATTGGTGAAAATATCTATTTTGTTTTTAAACATATTTTTTGATTTCTTAAAAAATACAAGTGTATTAAATATTTAGCGTATGACGAATAGTGTAGCAAGAATTTTACGCAAATTTATTTGATTAAAAATTAATCAAAAACAAATAAAATCTGGAAGTTTTTAATAGCAAGTTTCAAAGTGTTCTATCGCATAATTAAAAAAATTTTTAATGCTTGGATCATAATTTTGAAAATTGCAGTGATTGGAAGTGGTATGGCAGGGTTGGCAACTGCGAGAATTCTCAAGGATGCTGGTCACCAGATCACAGTTTTCGAGGCGCTTCCAGGGCGTGGTATGGATAGTTATAGTCTTGAGTATGAAGGTGGGATTATTGATTCGCCATTACGTGTCATGAATCCAATGCTCTGGAAAAATACATTGAGTCTTGCCACACATTTGGGTCTCAACACTTTTCCAGTACGTACATATATGTCATGTAGCTGGTTATTTGAAGATAAAATCGAAACTTGGCTGACAACATCACGTTCACGCATAGGCAACTTTCCAATCATTAACAATCGAAAAGGATTAAAGCAATATGGCATCCGTTTAGTGAAAGGGATGTTACAACTTAGATCTGCATTGAAGCAGTTTTTTAAATCTAAAAATCAAGATATCACTTTAGATGAGTTCGTTAAATATAACCAAATAGAAGAAGTATTTTGGAATGGGGCAGTCATGCCTGTCCTATTTACCATTTGTACATGTGATGCCAAAACAATTGGTGAATGGCCAGCGAAACCATTGTTGATTTTCTTACGCCAACTGACGGATGGAGATGCACTTCTTCGAATTCAAGGTGGGACTCCAGCTTTCGTTGATAAATTGCTGGAAGATATCGATTTAAGAAGTGGGCAGCCTATTACTCGTGTACAAGAGCAGGATGATTTAGTTTATGTGGAAAATGAAGCAGGTGAATCTGACTTATTTGATCGTGTGATAGTCGCGACACCAACAACAAAAGTTCATGAGTTTTTAGATGCTGAACAGTTTGCGGATGATATTGCACTTCTCAAACAATTTAAGTTTGTTGATGGTGAATTGGTCATTCATACTGATTCAGTGGTAATGCCTGTGAAGCGTAAAGATTGGTGCGTATTGAGTTATATGATGGATCGTAAATTTACTAAACAGCATTTCACTGTTTGGCTGAATTCGATTGAGCCAACATTAGTGGGTAAATCTCCTGTTTTTCAAACTTGGAATCCAGTAATTGAGATTGATCCTAAAAAAGTAATACATAAAGTGAAACTCACTAGAGCTGTTGTAGACCGTCATACTCTACCACTAACGCATGAGTTGAGTGCTCGTCACCAACAACAAGGTCGTAAAGTATTTTATTGTGGCTCTTGGTCATGTGATGGATTGCCAATTTTGGAGTCAGCGGTGACTTCAGCAATGGATATAGCAAAATTACTTGATGCGCCGTTACCATTTTTAGGTTTAAAGCCTAAGGTACAGGTTGCACCAGAGTTAGGATATTAAGGGATTGAATGAAGAAGCTCCAAGCATGGATGAAAGCACCTCGACATAAATATGCGATCAATGCAGCTTTATTGGGGGATTACCGTAATTGTGCTTGGAGTAATTTAGGTCTGTGGAAAACTGACCAGCTGAATTATCCACAAGCCTGCGAGTTACTCGCAATAACCCTTGCTCAATCTATCGATTTAAATTCAAAAGATAAATTAATTGATTTAGGTTGTGGGCAAGGTGCTAGCTTAATTTTATGGAAAGAAAAATTTCAAATCGAATACTTGGAAGGAATTGAATTACAAGAATATTATATAAATCATACGCGTAAGTTTTTACCTCATGTCAATCGGATCTCGCAGGGAACATTTTTAAATTTAGAATCTAGATCATTTGAATTTAAATTTGATGCGGCAATTTGCATCGATGCTGCTTATCACAGTAATTTGAATTTATTTCTTCGTTCTATAGATGGGGTTTTGAATTCAAAAGGACGCTTAGCATTTCATTATCTTGCTTTGAATTCAAAGTTCTATACTTTGAGTCCTCTAGCGCAATTGAAAGTTAAATTATTATTAAAAGCAGCTGACGTTCAACTGAACCATTTGCACTCATTCGATGAAATGCAATCAATCTTAGCGCAAGCGGGCTTTAGAGATATACATATTCAAGATTTGAGTCGCGAGGTATTTGCAGGATTTGCAACGTATATTCAGAGTGATATTTTTAAAAAGAACATCCAAGCTCATTCGTATCACGTTTTAGATTTGGCAAAAATTAAGATGACAGCAAAGTTGTGTGCGAAACTTTATCAAGAGGGAATCGTACGATATGTACAAGTGAGTGCAAGTAAAAAATAAATCATCAAAAACAACAAAGCCTCACTAAAAAGCGAGGCTAAGTATAAAATGGTGCCGGCACACGGATTCGAACTGTGGACCTACTGATTACAAGTCAGTTGCTCTACCAACTGAGCTATGCCGGCAACGTGGAGAGAATAATAGCGTTTTTTCACTAAAACGCAAGTCAAAAATTAATCGATTAATTAAAATTGAGCAGGATGAATTGTTTTTGCTTTATTTTTGATCGCCTTTTCTCCTCATTTTATAGTGATGCCCGTCATAGCGTGTACAGGCATCTTGAGAAAATTTTATAGGATCAGCTATTTGTTTTTTAGAATACGATCAAGGTCTTGTGCACACTCTTCAAGAGTATAAGCCATATCAAATTGCATTTGAGGTTTTAACTCTTGTGCTAATTTTCTCCATTGCTCAATTAATCTTAGCGCTTTTTGAATTTTGTGTTTATTCACATCTTTAGCGATAGTGGGTGTGTAGCCACCACGTTTTGCATTTTTAATTTGTTTTACATAGTTGGCGCTGTTATTCATATTATCTCCGGAATAGCAGGTTCTCTATTTTATAGGTGTGCAAAAATCATCTATTTGAATAACGTTGTTAGGTTGTTCAGCTCCTTAAGTATTGTTTTTATTAACTTAACATGATGTTGATGACAGTAAAATGAAGCGAGATACGTGCCAAAAGCGAAGTTTTAGGCGAAAAAAAACCGAATCTCATGATTCGGTTTTTTTAAATTCTGGCGGTGAAAGAGGGATTCGAACCCTCGATACGCTATTAACGTATACACACTTTCCAGGCGTGCTCCTTCAGCCACTCGGACACTTCACCAAGGCGTGCGATGATAACTAAAAAAAAAGCAGATGCCAAGTTGAAACAATTGATTTAAAGAAAAAGTTTTTAGCCAGTGATATGATTGCCGAAAAATTCTGTCGAATGCATGAAGACTAAAATATGCAAAGCACTGCAAAAAAAGCCGCACTTCCTGCGGTAACATTGGCAGCATTAGGGGTGGTGTTTGGTGACATTGGAACCAGTCCTCTGTATGCATTGCGTCAATGCTTCCTTACGGCTCATATTGCAATTACTGAGGCAACCGTTTTGGGCATTTTGTCGCTCATTTTCTGGTGCATGATGCTCACCATCAGCTTTAAATATGTCTCAGTCATTATGAAGGCAGATAACAATGGTGAAGGCGGTATTATGTCGCTTCTTGCCTTAAATCTACGTTCAACTCGTATTGCAGATCAGCGCAAAATTTATCTCATTGCCTTGGGCTTTATCGGTGCATCACTGTTTTTTGGTGATGGCATTATTACCCCAGCAATTTCTATTTTATCTGCGATTGAAGGTTTAAGTATTGCGACTCCGATGTTTAATCAATGGTTATTACCATTGGCCGTCGGTATTTTAACAGCACTGTTTTTAATTCAGCGCCACGGCACGGCGACCATGGGTAAGTTCTTTGGACCAATCACATTATTGTGGTTTGCATCTATTGGACTATTAGGCTTATGGAGTGTTATGCAAACACCGTTCGTGTTGGCAATGATCAGTCCGCACTGGGCGTTTGGCTTTATCATCAACCAACCTTTTGTTGCATTCCTCACGATGGGTGCCGTCATTTTAACGATGACGGGTGGTGAAGCACTATATGCAGATATGGGACATTTTGGTCGCATGCCCATTAAGCTTGCTTGGTTTGTGATTGTATTGCCAAGTCTAGTTTTTAACTATGCGGGTCAAGGTGCTCTACTTTTACGAGACCCAAATGCAATTGAGAACCCATTTTACCTGTTGGTCCCTGATTGGGCTTTATTTCCAATGATTGGTCTTGCAACCGCTGCTGCTGTGATTGCCTCACAAGCGGTGATTACGGGTGTATTCTCAATGGTCAATCAAGCGATCCAATTACGCTATTTACCGCGTTTAACCGTGCAACACACCTCTGATATTGAACAAGGACAAATCTATGTCCCATTCATCAACTGGGTATTATTTATTTCAGTCATTATTCTCATTTTATTATTTGAAAATAGTGCGAATCTTGCCAGTGCCTATGGTGTAGCAGTGACCATGACTATGCTGTGTGGTACGATTTTAATTTCGATTTTAGCTTATGGCGTTTGGCGCTGGCCTGTTTGGAAAGTAGCCCTTTTTGCTGTGCCTTTATTGATCATCGACCTCATTTTTGTTGCTTCGACTTCTTTAAAAATTGTTGGTGGTGGATGGGTGCCGATCTTGATAGGTGCAATTGTATTTACCGTTTTAATGACGTGGAAAGATGGCCGTCAAATCGTACTTAATAAGCTTGAGTCTGATGCGTTACCTATTGATCTCTTTATTCAAAGTGTCAAGATGAGTGATGAAACGCTGATCGTTCCTGGGGATGCAATTTTCCTCACAGGAACACCTAATATCGTTCCACATGCGATGTTGCACAATATTAAGCATAATAAGGTTCTACACGAACGTAATATGATGATTACGGTCATTACTAAAGATGTACCATATGTACCTGATATTGAGAGAATTCGTGTAGAAAAGATGGATAATCGATTCTTTAGGATTTTTGTATATTATGGGTTTAAAGACCAACCCAACATTCCAGTTGCGCTGAAAGCGGCATATAAGCAGTTAAATTTTGAATTTGATATGATGCAAATTAGTTTCTTTATTTCACGTGATCGTCTGATTCATACCGTGGGAGAGGGAATGGCGCCATGGCGTGAAAAATTATTTATATCAATGCAGCGGAATACCAGTCCTGTGAGTGATTTCTATTTAATTCCACCAAATCGCGTGGTCGAAATGGGAAGCCAGATCGAAATCTGAGTAAGCGTTTGCTAAAATTTTGGATATAAAAAAACCGCCTCTAAGGCGGTTTTTTTATTAAGCCTAATACATTACTCAGCCGCTGGTGCTTCTACAGGCGCTTCTTCAGTTGCATTTACTTCAGGTTGAGCTGGAACTGCAGTTTGTGCTTGAGGAGCAATTTCTTCTGCTTCAGCAGGTGGTAAGTTTCCAAGAGGCGCTTTCGCATCAGCAGGCGCTTGTGTTGTAGCACCTTCAGAAATAACTTTCATCTGACCATTAGCTAATACTTCTTGTAAAGTACCAGGCTGACCATTCACTGTTGTTACGACTTTAGCTTTAGAAAGGCTTTCCAAAGTTTCGCCAGCTTGAACTGGTGGCTCAGCAAATGCACTTGCACTTGCCAAAGATAAACCCATTACTAATGCTGTCAAAGAAGTATGTGCTAATTTCATAGTGTCCTCACTTTCAATTCTTTTAATTTACTAAATAACTTTTATAGCATCTCACAAGTAATTGATGTAATTCAATCAAATACACGTAAAAGCTTAAAGAGTGTTAAAAAACTATTCTATAAAAACAACAATTTGTTACTTATTTTGAGTGATATTTGAACGGAATGCGAAGATCCTTTATTCACTTGAAAATTCACTTGATGTACTTCAAATTCATAGCTTGTTAAGCTGTGGCTGGTTTTGAATAAAGCCCACGCATTGGGCCAGAAGTTGAACACGGAATGAATAGGTAATCTGAGTTTGAATAATATTGTGGTAAAAGCTGTATTAGGTATTGTTGCAGCAGGAAGCTTTGCAATTGCTTTCGGTCAAGAAAAGTTGTCTTCATATCTGCCATTTTCAGGTTCGGTTAATAATACAGCTTGTCTAAATCAATTTTATCGCCAAGAGCCACCTTATTTAATCAAAGAGAGCTTAAATAAAGATCGCTACCCATTATGCTTTAATGGATTCACCACTATGTATTCTGGTGTCTCAAAAACACCATTATGGGTAGCTGAATATCTGAATCCAGATCGGCTGAGCCAAAAAATAAAAAGAGAAGACAGTTTCCATGAGGAGACTCGTGTAGCAGAAAAGCATCGAGCATTATTATCAGATTATCGTGGGTCGGGATATGACCGTGGTCATATGGCTCCAAATGCTGATATGCCAAATAAAGCTGCACAGTACGACAGTTTTTCTTTAGCAAATATGGTTCCTCAAGCTCCGCAGAATAACCAACAAATCTGGCGAGAAATTGAGGAAGCGACACGTGCAATCGTTACGAAGCAGAAACATGATGTGTATGTGATTACCGGGCCTGTATATAGTGGCAAAAAACTGAAAACCATTGGACGCGGTGTTATTGTTCCAACAGCGGTGTTTAAAGCCGTATATATACCTAAAACAGGTGCTATTGGCGCATATTACGCTCCAAATAATAATTCACTACAGATGCAAGTGGTCAGTGTATGCCAGTTAGAAGAAGTGCTTGGCATGAATCTGTTTCCTCAACTTACATCTGAGCAAAAGCGTAATATTTATAAATTGCCATTAAAAGCCAATCAGGTCAAAGCTCAACAAGCGATAGAGTATTCGCACTGGGATGCCGAAAGCCAATGTGCAGTTGATATCTCAACAGATCAACTCAAAGCGCTGCAAAAAGAGTTTAGTAGTCAAAGCGTACCTGTCAATACAACCGTAACGAATCAAGAGGCTAAGATCGATGAACAAGCACAAGATGCAATCGTGAAAGAGTTGGTTCAAGCGTTGTTGCAATATTTATTACAAATCCTTAAATAAAAAAGCTCGAATTTGCCCTGAAGATTCATTTATCTTCAGGGATTGATATTTATAAACATAAAGAGATTTGCCATGTTTAAGCCTTTTGAAAATGGGACTGAGTCACATTCGATACATGATCTGACGCTTGAAAATGATCTTGATCGTGTGAGTATTTATGGCAACTTACAAATCACCAAAGATCAAGCCGGTTTAGCCGCTGCGAAAGCGTTAAAACAATATTTAGATGCAATGGTCATCTATTTAGAAGATCAAAAAAATTTAGCAGAAAAAATAGAAACGACGGCTGAGAATGAAATAGAAAATCCATTCTTGTGATTCATTAATCATCTTTAGAATGATGACTTAGATTGACAATCATGAACTGCGAATATGATGTTGAATACGCCACTGCTGGGGCGTCATCTTCATCCACTGACGAAATGCGCGTTGGAATGCACTTTGTTCTGAATAACTGAGCAATAACGAAATCTCATGTAAGCTGAGATAAGGATCTTGTAAATATTGAATCGCTAGAAGTTTGCGGACTTCTTGAACGCGCTGCTGATAGGTATCACCTTGATTTTGTAAATGGCGCTGAAGTTGTCTGACTGACATTCCCACTTGTTCTGCGACAGTTTGAATTTGATAATTGTGTCTTTGGATTCCAATCAGAATGGCTTGCTGTAACCGCTCATCGATTTGTGTGTTATTGGGGAGTCGACTTAACAAATCTTGAGCTTGCTGCATCAGGAGTTTTTGTAAAGTTTGATCAGCTTGTTTAATCGGTGCTTGTAGGAGCTGGCTTGGAAAAGTAAGCTTGACATGAGGCTGAGAGAATTTTACTTTACTCTGAAAAAAACGCTCATAAATCGCAATATTTTTTGGTGCTGGAAAGCGAAAGTGAATTTCTTGAATATGTAAATGCTCAATACCCGCATAACGTTTTAGAAATTCAACCAATAATGCCATCGCAATTTCATCCGTGATTTGTGTCGACAAATGCATCGGCAAATCTTCCCAACGTACGCTAAATACGCCTTGCTCCAGATCAACGGCGAGAGGTGTACCATCATAAATTAAACGATGATATTCATGATAACGGGTGAGTGCTTCTGCTAGGTTATCGCATGATAAAGCGATATACGCGATAATGCCTAAATGTTGTGGTTTGACCCATTGAGCAATTTCTAACCCTAACGCAGGTTGTGGGTGTACTTCATAAATTTCATTTAATATTTCACGCCAAATGCTAAAGTCAAAGCGTTCGGCTTGCTGAATACTTGCCAATTTTGCAGAAATAGGGAGACCGTTCTCTTCACAATAATTATGTAAGAGATGTCCAAGTCCACCATGAACCGAGCCTGAATAATCCTTTATCTGCTGCATGTGATTAATACTTTTCTTGTTTTATCAATTGAAATCACGATGAGTTATTAAGCCTGTTTTTACAGTGCCATACAAGCGCTTTTTCTACCATACGACATTGAAAAATATGTCGTGATTTGTCAATGAAAATTTTATCTTGCGTCAATGGTTGAGAGCTTGAGTTAGATATATTGAAAGAAAAGAAACAGGGATTTTGAACATGATTAAAGGTTTTGTTGCAGGCTTAATCATTGCCAATGGATTTGAATGGGTCGCGCATAAATATGTTCTACATGGTGTACACCGTCCGGGTAAAGCGAGGTTTAGTCCTGTGCCTAAAAATATGGAATCTCATTGGGCACATCACCGTGAAGTTAGAACACAAGATTTCCATGATGAGGGTTATGTAGAGGGAATCTCAAATTGGCGAACAAAAAATGAAATCGTATCATTGGGGATTGTTGCTGCTGTATTTGGAACAGCATTTTATCCAATCTCGAAAGGCATGAGTTTATCCGTGCTTTATAGTGCTTGTAACTACTACTACACGCATCGCAGAGCTCACCTCGAACCTCATTGGGCAAAAAAGAAAATTCCTTGGCACTATGACCACCATATGAACGCCAATCAAGATGCAAATTGGTGTGTCACTAAGCCTTGGTTTGATTACATTTTAGGGACACGTGTCATTTCAACGCCAGATTTGAAGGAAGATAACCCTTTAGGGGTGCAGTTACCGTCTTTTATTTCAAAACGAGTCAATCATATCGTTGAACAATATTTCCCCGCAAAGTGGGTTGAGCAGAAAGCAGCGCGCTCCGATATTTCAAAAAAAGCTTTGGCTATAGTGGAGTAAGTCAGATTAGATATGGAATTGGCTGAATTGACGTCTGATTTGTCATGTTTTGTCAATAAAATATGTAGCTTTTGTCAAGATTTCGTGCAGATCTGTCATTTATGATATGAGATGAATAAATCGGAGAATGAAAATCTGATGGTAGAACTCTCCAGTTTATCGCTTTGCATAACGAACCAAGCGCTGTTTTTTCTTGGTTTTTAGGGCCTTCGGGCTCTTTTTTTTGCAAAAAAAAGAGGCATTTGCCTCTTTTTTATGGGGCATGATTAAAGACGCATTTCAATGCCTTGTTCAGCTAAATATTGTTTTGCTTCCGGGATAGTGTGTTGACCAAAGTGGAAGATAGAGGCTGCAAGCACTGCATCAGCACCCCCTTGTAAAATTCCGTCTGCTAGATGTTGAAGATTACCCACACCACCTGAAGCAATCGTTGGAATCGTTACACGATCATTAATCTGACGCATCAATGCTAAGTCATAACCAGCTTTTGTACCATCTGCATCCATTGACGTAATGAGCAATTCGCCTGCGCCGTATTCTGCCATTTTCACAGACCATTCAATCGCATCGATACCCGTTGGTTTGCGACCACCATGTGTGAAAATCTCCCACTTATTTTCACCCGTTTTTTTTGCATCAATCGCAACTACAATACATTGTGCACCAAAACGTTGAGAGGCTTCTTGAACGAATTCAGGATTAAAGACAGCAGCTGAGTTAATACTGACTTTGTCTGCACCAGCGTTAAGCAATAAACGAATATCTTCAACTTTACGAACACCGCCACCTACGGTCAGTGGTACAAATACAGTTTCAGCCATACGCTCAACCGTACGGTAAGTGGTGTCACGCCCATTAGATGTTGCAGTGATATCGAGAAAAGTAATCTCATCTGCACCTTGTTCGTTATAACGACGTGCTACTTCAACTGGGTCGCCTGCATCACGAATATCAAGGAATTGAACACCTTTTACAACTCGACCGTTATCTACGTCGAGGCAAGGAATAATACGTTTAGCAAGCATAATTTTTTCCAAAAATAACAGCCGATTATGAAACTTACAGACTTTGGTGCTACACCTTGGTAGTCGGAGCAGGTATTCTATCAAAATAATGTAAGTTTTTTCGCAGGTTTTTTTATGTCGGTTTATACCACTTTGACTTTAAAGGAAGTTCAGGATTTTGCTACGCCTTATGGATTAGAGGTGATTGACCTGATTCCGATTCAAGGAGGTATTCAAAATACGAACTATTTTCTAGTTTGTGCAGATCAAACCGAATTTGTTTTAACAATTTTTGAAGATATGGATGAGCAAGGCGCAGGTGAACTCGTCCCTGTACTTGAGCATCTGGGTCATGCAGGTCTCCCTGTGCCTGTACCTTTGAAACATTCAGGACATTCGATTCAGATCTTAAAAAATAAACCTGCACAAATTGCGCCTAGAATGCGTGGCAAGCATCCTATGCCTTCATCACTTGAACAGGTTCAGTCCATTGCTATTGCACAGGCTCAAATACATGTGGCTCTCGATAACTTTCCCTTAGAGCGCGCAGAGTATCGTAATCATGATTATTGGTTAAGTGTGGCTCAGCAGCTTCGACCTACGCTAAATCCAGCCGATCAAGTATTATTAAATAGTTTGTTAGGTTTATATGACGCTCTTACCGCAATGTACCCTAATCGTCCACGAGGTTTTATCCATTCTGACTTATTTAGAGATAACACTTTATTTGAAGGGGCTACTTTAAAAGGGATACTCGATTTTTATGAGTTGAATAAAGATGAACTTTTGTTTGATATCGCCATTACGATGAATGATTTCTGTACAGAATATCCAAATGTTCATTTGAATGAGGAAAAGGCCTTAGCATTCTTGGAGGCTTATCAAAGTGTGCGTGAAATGACCAGTGATGAAAAATCATGTCTGGAGCTCTATTTAGCGATGGCAGCTGGACGTTTCTGGATGATGCGTTTGCTAGTGGCTCAAAAGAACAAAGAAATGGGGCGTGTTAGCGAGGATATTTTGCAAAAAAATCCTTTAGAAATGCGCAATATGCTGGTTGAAAGATTAAAATTTGTCACAGCTTAAAAATTTAAAAAATCTGGGGGAAATATGCGTGATCAAGGTCGTCTAGTTGAATGGTTTGATGAAAAAGGCTATGGATTTATTCAACCCAATGATTCATCCAAAGATCGCGTTTTCCTTCACATTAAAGATTTTGCCAAACCAGGCCCAAGACCGATTCCAGGTTGTGCTTTGGAGTATATCGTTCAATTGGATGGTCAAGGTCGATTTAAAGCGAAACAAGTAACATACTTAAAAGCGACTCAGGCAAAAAAAGTAAAAACGAAGCCGCGTCATTCACCAGTTACTCAACAAAAAATGCAACCGATGCAAGTAGCGATTATTGCTTATATCTTGACGCTTGCTACATTAGTCCTATTGGGGCTATTGAGTATGATGGTGGTGTTGGTCATTTTATTGATGAACCTGATCACCTATGGCTTATATGCACACGATAAAGCGGCGGCTCAACAGGGGAGTCAACGTGTACCAGAAAATACATTACATGTGGTTTCTATATTAGGAGGATGGCCGAGTGCTTGGCTTGCTCAGCAACGCTTGCGTCATAAAACACAAAAACAACCATTTCGAAAAATTTATTTCTGTACTATAGCGTTTAATATACTGATTATTTTATGGATAATTTCACCATTTAATGGTTTGAAATTATAAAGCCTCAAAAAAATTAAAAAGGTGACTTTATGAATTATACAGCTGATCAAGATCCAAACCGCAGCTTAACGATTTTACTTTATATCCTGTATATCATCGCTATTTTTTCAGCAGGTATTTTGGCGGTTATTGCGCTAATTATTAACTATTGGAAACGATCAAAGGTACAGGGCTCAATTTTTGAAAGTCATTTTACTTGGCAAATTCGTACTTTTTGGTGGTATTTAATTTGGAATATCATCGCGTTCCTGCCGTTTTTGTTCTTATTCTTCACGGGTGACAATCCTAATGCCTTTGCTGGTGTAGCACTGGGTGCAACAACATTCTGTATCGCAGTGATTGGTTTGTCATGGGTTTGGATTGTTTATCGTGCGATCAAAGGAATTATTAAGGTCAATGATAACGAGCCAATGTATCAATAATTAAAACTCATGAATGAGGTGGTGTCATGATTATTGAGCATGTTCATTTAAATATCAAAATGAACCAGAGTGAGGCATTCGAAAATGCTTTTAAATTAGCTAAAGACATTATTTCACCAATGAAGGGGCTAAATGCGGTTCAGCTGATTAAAAATACGAATAATGAACATGCTTATATTTTACTGATTTACTGGAACAAACTTGAAGATCATACGGAAGGTTTTAGGCAGTCAGAGGCGTATTTAAAATGGAAGGAACTCTTGCATCCCTTTTATGCGCCTATGCCTGAACTGCAGTATTTTCAACCATGTATGATGTTAAAGCTAAAAGAGCCCCAATAAGCTTATTCTTTCTTCTTAAATTTTGGTCTCCACTCACTGGTAATTACACCGAGCACAACCAACACGCCACCTAAAATTGAGAGCATAGCTAAACGCTCACCTGCTAATCTCCCAATCAAAGCTGCCCAAACAGGTTCGCCAGAATAAATAATGGCAGCCTGTGAAGGATCAACCACGCGTTGAGCCCAGTTCATGACTAACTGAATGATTGCACTTGCAAGTCCTAATCCTCCAATAATCGCAACGAAGATCCAGTTAAACTCAGGGAGTTGTGTTTCACCCACCAATGGTGCCATTAGAAAACAAATTAACGATGCAAAAATGAGTTGTAATATCGTCACTCGGCGTAAATTGACTCGAGGTGCAAAGTAACTAATGAGAATAATTTCAAGTGCAATCGCAATTGATCCTATCAAGGTAATGATCTGACCAAATTCAAGCCGAATAGCACCAAACCCATTGCCTGTTAAGAAAACTAAACCTACAAAGGCGAGTCCTGCCCCTATCCATGTCATGACATGTGGCCTTTTTTTAAAGAGCAACCACAATAAGATGGGAACCAACGGCACATAAAGTGCTGTCAAAAAGGCAGACTCGCTACTGGTGATGGTCTGTAAGCCAATGGTTTGCGTTCCATAGCCAATTGCAATCACTGTTCCAATGCAAAATCCTGCCCAAATATCTTTGGCACTAAAATTTTTACAATATTGAAGTGAGATGAGACCAACAGCCAGCGCAGCTGCTGCAAATCGAAAGGCAACGAAAAGCACTGGTGTGCTGAAGCTCAATCCATATTTGACTGTAATGAAACTGGCACCCCAAATCATCGTAATTGCAATGAGGGCAAGTTGTGGTGTTTTGGTTTTAAGGGTAGGAGATAAATTCAACATATTTTTAAGTAAGAAAAAAGAGGTCCTAAGACCTCTTTAGAAACATGCGCTATTAGAGCGCTTGTTCATCAAGTAATAATTGAGCTTCACGAAGATTTAAAGTGCCTTCATAAATTGCACGACCAGTAATCGCACCTAAAATACCAGGCTGACCTTTTAAGTTGCGAACGTCGTCAAGATTGGTCACACCGCCTGAAGCGATCACAGGTAAACCTGAATAAGTCGCAAGATTAACTGTTTGTTCGATATTCACACCTTGCATCATGCCATCACGTGCAATATCGGTATACACGATACTAGATACTCCAGCATCTGCAAAGCGTTTAGCTAAATCAGTTGCTTTCACGTCAGTTACATTTGCCCAGCCGTCAGTTGCGACCATGCCATTGATTGCATCAATACCGACAATGATGTGACCTGCGAATTTTCTACAAGCTTCCTCAACAAACTCAGGTTCTTTGACTGCTTTTGTACCAATAATGACGAATGATACACCTGCATCTAAGTAGTGTTCGATGGTTTCAAGAGAACGGATGCCACCACCAATTTGAATTGGCAGTTCAGGTTGTGCTTTTGCAATCGCTTCCACAACAGGTTTGTGAATAGGTGTACCAGCGAAAGCACCATTTAGATCAACTAAATGTAAACGGCGAGCGCCAGCGTCTACCCAATGTTGTGCTGTTGCCACAGGATCATCAGAGAAAACGGTATCGTCTTCCATACGACCTTGTTTTAAACGGACACATTTACCATCTTTAAGGTCAATTGCAGGGATAATCAGCATGCTTTCGCTCCTTGCCAGTATTCTGGAGTTTATTCGCAGCAATCTTAGCAAAGAAACATCAAATGAGCGAAGTAACAATGAAAAAAAACCGTCAGAACAATGTTGACGGTTTTTAATACGAACTTTGAATTAAATGTATGGTGTTGTATCTAAGTTAGAGATTAGATCAAAGCTAGTTGGTGTGATACTGGTTGGGATTGCACCTAAAGCATTTGTGATCTCTCCCGTGAATCCTACAAGATCACCCACGACAGGAATCGATGACAGAGCATCTGTTACAGGTGCTAAGTCATCCAGTAAATTATCCAATGTTCCTGAGACGTCTCCTAATGTTCCTGTGACACTGCCTAAAGGATCATCAATGAGACCAGTCACGAGATCAAGAGGTTTGGTACTTGCGACATAATCTCCCGTTTCACTCACGAATCCCAAAAGATTTGAAGAAGTTTCTCCGACAACATCTACGACAGCACCTAAACCTGGCACTTGGCTTAGCAGGTCGGTCACGGGATCGGCTAAACCAGCGACTTCACCTACAACATTTGAAACATCTTTGATGGTTTGGCCTACAGTTGCAGTAGTGCCATTCAATGCAGTATTAATGCCCCCTAATAGATCTCCCTTCGAAAAATCATCAGCGATAGATTGTAAGCCTCCGCTTAAATTTCCTAGTAAATTATTTTCAAGATTGAGTACCGATTCCACTGTATCTCCGATCAGTGGCAATTCTGTTAACTTATCCGTTAATGGTTTGGTCAGCGTCCCTACTGTGTCAACAACGGTATCTACAACTGTCGTTACGGTTTCTAGAATAAAACCAACTGCTTTCGTAATTCCCTGTAAAGCAAGGCTTAGAACGCCACTGATTTTTCCAGTAAAAAGTTTAAACATGTGCAGATTGCTCCAAAATATATGTGGTTAGTGTTGGATCTTTGTTGTTTCAGCAAGTTCATAATTAACAAAGAAAAAAATTTCAGACAAATCGAAAAAAGACAATATAAGTGGAATAATTTTGAAGATATGCCGTAAAAACAGCAACTTAATACAACACAAGGGTAATGTTTAAAAATGTTAACAAAATCAATTGTTTATTGTGGTTTAATTTGGTGCTTGATAGAATAAATGTACACTTATAATGCATGAATATTATCGAGTAGCATGGTGTAAATACCTAAAATGCCAACTTGTTCGATTCGTTGATTGATTTTGTGAATTTTGTGTATTTTTTTAATGATTAAAATTGGTGCTCATTGTCTTTACATAAGTTAACAATTAATCATTGGGTCAAATTATTTTTCTTTTTTAATTCAAACTGAGTAATGAGAAAAATTAGATCACACTTTTATTTGTGAATTATCAATATTGAAAATAATTTAAATTTCATCTGATTTGTTTGGCAATATTAGACTCAACTGCATAGGCTTAATGTTAAATTGAAACTGCAGACAGTGAATAAGATTTGGACAGAAGCGATGGCAGTTCAAGAAGATGATTTATTTAGCGAAGGTGCTAAAAAACTTAGAAAATTGATCAAAGAGAAAAACATTAAACCGGCTGATGTGGTGAATGCATTGGGAGTCTCTAAGGAAACACTGTCGAAATGGGTGCAAGAGTCAACTCCTGCCAATGCTCAACATCTAGTTGAATTAGCGAAAGTACTGAGTGCTGCAGAACGATGGGTTTCAGATGCAAAAGATGGTAAAAAATCAGAAAGTTTTAAACAATATCCTTTGAAGGATGAGTTGGCTTTAAAAGATGCAACGCCAGAACAATTAATTTCAGAACTTAAAAGTCGTTATGCTGCGCTGAATCTAAAAGCAGAAATTAAAGTAACTGTTGAGCCAATTGAAGGTGGCTTTGTCGTAAAAGATATTTAGAGTAAAGTCTGAAAAAAAAGCTCACTGAAAACAGTGAGCTTTATTACGGCTTTAAATTTTCCACTCTACAAAATTTTTCAACAACTGTAAGCCAGCTGTATGACTTTTTTCTGGATGGAACTGCGTAGCAAACAAATTATCTTTATGGATTGCGGTACAGAATTCCAAACCGTAGTTACATGTCGCAGCAATGATCTCAGATTGTTTCGGTTCAACATAGAAACTATGTACGAAATAGAAACGAGCATCTTGATCAATGTTGTTCCACATTGGATGGCTTGGATCTGCTTGGTGTACCTGATTCCAACCCATATGGGGAACTTTTAAACCTTCAATATCTGGAAAGCGTTTAACAGCACCTTCAAAAATGCCTAATGCATCTGCACCACCATTTTCTTCAGAGTGTTGCAGCAGAGCTTGCATGCCGACACAAATCGCAAGGACAGGCTTGTTGAAAACGGCATTGCGTACAACCTCGTCAATGCCAGCCTCGTGCATACCTTGCATGCAATCACGCATTGCACCAACGCCTGGGAACACAATTTTATCTGCTTGAGCAATCAGCTTAGGATCATTGGTCACATCAACGGTTGCACCAACATGCTCAAGTGCTTTTGCTGCTGAGTGAAGATTTCCCATGCCATAATCAAGAAGGGCAATACGGGTCATTACAAAGTACCTTTGGTTGAAGCTACAGTATTTTCTGCACGTGGATCTACTTCACACGCTATACGAAGTGCGCGTGCAAATGCTTTAAATACACTTTCAATTTGGTGATGGCTATTTTTACCTTTCAAATTGTCGATGTGTAGTGTCATTAATGCGTGATTCACAAAGCCTTGGAAAAACTCAGAGAATAGGTCGACATCAAAAGTACCAATGCGCGCGCGCGTAAATGGAATGTCCATCCATAAGCCAGGGCGGCCTGATAGGTCAACAACGACACGACTCAAGGACTCATCAAGTGGTGCATAGAAGTGACCATAGCGACGTAAACCTTTTTTGTCACCTAAAGCCTGTGCAAATGCCTGACCAAGGGTAATACCACAGTCTTCTACTGTATGGTGATCATCAATTTCTAAATCGCCGTCGCAATGAATATCGATATCAAATAAACCATGACGCTTGATTTGGTCGATCATATGGTCTAAAAATGGAACACCTGTATTGAGGGTGCCTTGACCAGTACCATCAAGATTCACGCGAACACGAATTTTGGTTTCGTTTGTGTTTCTTACCACTTCACTGATACGTTGCGTCATAGACACGTTCCTCAAAAACGTTAAAAATGATGAATGTAGATTTTCGATGTCACGAAAGTGACAGCATATTAGATTGCTCAGGAGGGTTAATCAATGCCTATAACCGTACATGCAATAACTTCGCTTGATAATGTTGAAGTTCGTGAACAGCTTGAGCGCTTATATGACACCAGTCCAGAATTTAGTGACGGACAAGATGCCATTGAACAACTTGAGCAAAACTTAACTCAGTATACCTTACTTTACACGGCAGAATTTAATACAAAGATCATTGGGGCCATTTGGTCAACTGGACAAGGTGAAAGTCGAATGCTTGAAAATATCGTAGTTCATCCGGCTAACCGTGGACGTGGTGTCGCAGAGCGCTTAGTGAGTGAAGCATGTCGAATGGAAGAAGAGAAAGGCGTTAATCATTTTGAGCCTGGATGTGGTGCAATACATCGTTGTTTAAGTAGTTTGGAAAAAATTTAAAACTATTGTTCGATTTTAAATATTAAAAGTCAGTCAATACTGGCTTTTTTTATTGGATTTGTATGTATTTACAGCGAATAATCTAAATGTTGTTTTAAAAACATCCAGTTGTTTAAATATCCCAAAAACTTGCTTGACTATATCGAGATGAAACTGTTTAATACGCGACATCGGCGTGATAGCTCAGTTGGTAGAGCAACGGATTGAAAATCCGTGTGTCCCCAGTTCGATCCTGGGTCTCGCCACCATATTCTTTTAAGAATTTGTATTTTCAATCTCTGATCCCATTAGAGATTTTTTTTTGGGTAAAATTTACTCGAACAAATAAAAAATGCATGATTTTTATTGACTATTGAGCTCAGTTACGGCTTAATACACCCCATCGGCGTGATAGCTCAGTTGGTAGAGCAACGGATTGAAAATCCGTGTGTCCCCAGTTCGATCCTGGGTCTCGCCACCATATTCGAAAAATCCTCAACATTGTTGAGGATTTTTTTTGCTTATAAAAAAAATACAAAATGGATTGAAGTCATGCATCATCCATTTTCTTTGATGTGCTAAGGTTGATTCCTCGATCAAATCCAAAATAAAAAATCAAAGACCTATTTTCTGATCAAAGTGAGCTTTATCAACAAGCTCGTCCAAGTTATCCACAAAGTGTGATTGACGAAATCTTCAAATATGTTCAGAACTATGAAATGGCTTGGGATTGCGGGGCAGGTTCAGGACAATTCACCCGCTTATTGGCTCCGCATTTTAATCCAGTCATTGCAATGGATTTGAGCGAAGCACAACTTCAGCAAGCCCCAGCAATAGATAATGTAATTTACCGAATTGAAAATGCTGAACATAGCAATTTTAAAGCACAATGTTTTGACCTGATTACAGTTGCCCAAGCCATTCATTGGTTTGACTTCGAGTTATTTTTTCAAGAAGTCTATCGAACACTGAAGCCTCAGGGTGTCTTTGCAGTGATTGGATATGGGCTTATTGAAGTGGAGAATGAGGAGCTTCAAAGCTGTATTGAAAAGCTATATCACCAAGTATTGAAACCATATTGGGAGAGTGAGCGTCACTATATTGATCTGAAATATCAAACGATTCCATTTCCTTTTGAAGAAATCCCGACCTGTGAGCAGCACATGCATTGTAAATGGCGGATTGATCAATTGATTGATTATTTAAATACATGGTCAGCTTTAAAGAAATATCTTAAACAAAATACGCAAGCCAATAATCAGGCGACACAAATCTTAAATCAGATGAGCCAATATGCCTTAACTTTGAATAATGATACCGGTCATAAATTTAATATTCGATTCCCAATATTTTTACGGATCGGTAAATTGATAAATGCTCCTGTTTTATAAAATTTCTTAATGGTCGTGAATGAGTCTTTTAGCAAGGCATACAACTTCTTTTTCGTCATATCCCAATTGTTCATAAAAGTTTTGAATATCAATAAATTCTTTTTGCACTAAAAGCTGAACTTCTGGACAACCAAGTGCAATCAATCTTTTTTCCAAATGTTGAATCAACGCTGTAGCAACACCATTCCGTTGATGATTGGGATGTACCGCGAGGTAATTGATCCACCCGCGATGACCGTCGTAACCACCCATTAATGTTGCGATAATGAACTGATCTTTCACTGCCACCAAGAATAAGTCATCTTTTTGTGCAGCCTTCCTAAAAATATCAATTTCCGGATTATTCCATGGTCGTGTTAGATCACATCTTTCCCAGAGTTGAATGATGTCTTCTAAGTCAGTCTCAATATAAGGACGAATGATAAACATGATGCGCTCAAATGGTGGTTAATTTTAATACAGAGATTAGCCTACTCTGATGAAATTGATAACTCATAATCATCTTATGTGTCTATTTTCTGCTTTACATTTATGCAGTCTTTTTTAGATAGGAAGATAAATATCAATAAAAAAGATTTGTCTGTGACGTGAGTCTAACAATTCTTGTTAAGTAAATGATATTTAAGATAAATGGTAGTTGTGTTTGGCTGAAATGTTTTTAAAGATGGCTTTTATTACGTTCAGTGAGAGCGATGGGGAATGAGACAATTTAAGCAAGTTTTGTGGGGAATCTGTGCTTGGGGTCTTTCGAGTTTGAGTTGGGCGGCACATCCTAACAATGGGCATTTTAAATTACTGCCAGATGATCAGTTAAGTTTGGTCAATGCTTTAGGTATTGAGGAATCTCAAATTCGTGAAATTACATCTTTTAAATCTCAGGATTTAAACCATTTAGAAAATTTCGTGAGTGATAGAAAAAGGATTCATTATACAAAGGATGAAGAGCAACCTTTTAAAGCGCTTATGGACTTAACATCTATGAACTCTTTACAATTCAATGGACAGGTTTTGGAGCAGCGGTTTGATCTTCAAAATCGGCAGATTTACATTAAATTTGGCCCAATTCGTGTTGACCGAATGGAGATGCAGTTAAATATGGATGGAGTTTACCAATTAGGTCATATTTTAAATCCACCACAAGCACTTCTTTCGTCAGCTAAATTTTGACTCCATTGATATTTATTTGATGCCCCATAAAAAAAGAACCTCTATTACGGAGATTCTTTTGGGATTAAAGCCTGTGCACACCTTTTGTGTTTTTCTTGCCTAATTTTTAAAGTAACGCATAAAAAAGAATCCCCAAAGATGGGGATTCTTTTTAGATTAAAGCCTACGCGGACTTCGTCCTTATCTTACGTAAAAAAGAAAAGCAGTGCTTTCTTTTTTACTCAGGCTTTAGGCCTTCAGCTTTTTCTAAAGTTTCATCATTGTTGAAGAACTTTTCACGTTGTTCTTCAAGAAATTTTTTTGCATCAGCTTCAAAGACATTTAAACGTTTTTCATTGATTAAAGTAGTTTGATGCTTCAACCATTCGCCCCATGCTTGCTTAGAAACACTATCAAATAGTTCCTGACCTTTAGGACCAGGGAATGGTGCAAAATCCAAACCTTCCATTTCTTTTTGATACTTACGGCAAAATACTTGGCGAGACATATCAATACTCCAAAAATATAATCAGAAATTAAGCGTAAAGAGCTTCTAAACGCGCATGAGCACGCTCAATTGCTGCTTCAACTTGAGCAGGTGCTGTTCCACCGATGTGGTTACGTGCATTGACAGAAGCTTCTAAAGTTAATGCTTTTTCAAAGACGTCAGCTTGAATTAAATCAGAGAATTGTTGAAGTTGTTCAAGCGTAAGTTCTGATAAATCCTTACCTTCTTGTACGCCAAGCGCAACTGCTTTACCGACGATTTCATGTGCATCGCGGAATGCAACACCATTCTTCACTAAGTAATCAGCAAGGTCCGTTGCTGTTGAGAAACCACGCAGCGCAGCTTCGCGCATTTCAGGAATATTTGGAACAAGCGCAGGAATCATGTCTGCGAAAGCCATTAAAGAGCCACGAACCGTATCAATAGCATCAAATAATGGTTCTTTATCTTCTTGGTTGTCTTTGTTATATGCCAAAGGTTGACCTTTCATGAGGGTAAGTAGACTCATTAAGTCACCATATACACGGCCTGTTTTACCACGAACAAGTTCAGGTACATCAGGATTTTTCTTCTGAGGCATGATTGAAGAGCCTGTGCAGAAGCGGTCAGGAATATTCACAAACTTGAATTGTGCAGATGTCCAAAGAATTAATTCTTCAGACATACGAGATAAGTGCATCATGATGAGTGATGCCGCAGCATTAAACTCAATACCAAAATCACGATCAGATACAGCATCTAATGAGTTTTCTGCAACTGCTTCAAACCCTAAAAGTTCTGCTGTATAAGCACGATCGATTGGATAAGTGGTACCTGCAAGCGCAGCAGAACCTAAAGGCATGCGATTAACGCGTTTACGGCAGTCAATCAGACGTTCTGAGTCACGTACCAGCATTTCAAACCATGCCATTAAATGATGTCCAAACGTCACAGGTTGTGCAGTTTGAAGATGTGTAAAGCCAGGCATGATTGTATTTGTATTTTTAGCAGCCAAGCCTAGAATGCCTTTTTGCAGTTTGTGTAATAACGCTAAGATGGCATCAATTTCATCACGTACATACAAGCGAATATCCGTTGCTACTTGGTCATTACGGCTACGACCTGTATGTAATTTCTTACCTGTAATCCCAATGCGTTGTGTTAATCGAGATTCAATGTTCATGTGAACATCTTCTAAATCAATACGCCATTCGAAGTTGCCAGCTTCAATGTCCGCTTTAATTGCGGTTAAGCCTGCGATGATGTCATCACGCTCTTGTTCAGTGAGTACACCGACTTTTGCCAACATCGTTGCATGTGCGATTGAACCTGCAATATCTTGTTTATAAAAGCGTTGGTCAAATTGAACAGATGCTGTAAATTCAGCGACAAAGGCATCAGTTGCTTCGGAAAAACGACCGCCCCACATACCTGAAGTTTGGGCTTGTGACGGATTAGAGGAATTAGAAGATGTGGTCATGTCGGCTCAGTAAAAGAAAAAGCAGTAATTTTGCATCCAGTATAACAAATTCAAATCAAGATGCCGAAGTCTTGCCTATGGATAATTCTTCAAAAGATAAACAAGAATTTATTGATGCGAATTTCTTTGTACGTATTGGGCAGTGGCAATATTTTGCAGAGCTGTTTATTGCCAGTATTTTTTTGGCGTTGTTGCTGTGCCTAGCAGAGTCACAGTCTTGGTCAAATTTGCAGACATCACAGGTGATCAAGTATGTGCTTTACATCAATTGGGTGGTATTGGTCTTTATCGCCGTAATTGATTTGTTTAGGGAGTTTTGGCAAAAATTAACAACTTGGCAGTCTGCAATTTATACATTCGTACTATTAGAACTCATTATCCTATTCACTACTTGTAGTTTGAATTTTCTGTTTTTTTGGGGAAGTAACTTTTCTTTACAAAAATTTTCATGGTTACTTTTATTTGATCATGTGATTTTACATATGAGCTATGGCGTATTGTTGATCACTTTTTGTTTACGATATATCTATGTTCGGGGTGAGTGGTTAAAGCAGCAACAAGGTGAATTGAATGCTCGAATTCAAGCCATGCAAGCAAGAATACATCCACACTTTCTTTTTAATAGTTTAAATAGTGTGGTGAGTCTGATTGGGAGTGATCCAGATAAAGCAGAGCAAATGCTCATCGATCTTTCAAGGTTGTTTAGAGCAAGCTTTCAAGAGCTTAAAATTGTCACATTAAAAGAAGAAATCCAATTGTGTGAACATTATTTGGCGGTTGAAAAGCTAAGGTTGGGTTCGAGATTAAATGTGGAATGGAATATCTTGCAACCAGAGCAGTTGGGCCAAGCAAGTATCCCTTTTTTAACTTTACAGCCTTTAATTGAGAATAGTATCTTTCATGGGGTGGAGAAAAAGTTAATTGATGCAAAGATTGTCATATTGGTTGAAATATTACAAAATCAGGTCACTATAGTCATTACTAACCCTTATATAGCCGATAAAATGGCCAATAGGGAGGGGAATGGTATTGCGATAGAAAACGTGAAACAGCGTTTGAAAGCACACTATGGGTATACGGTACAGTTTAGGAGTCATGCAGGTAATGGAATTTACACGACTGTAGTCCAGTACCAATATAAATAAAATCAAGTTAATACATTAAAATAAGCAACGTTAACTTGAGCAAGGAGGAACAATGGACATCCTAATTTGTGATGATGAGCCACTCGCGGTTGAGCGCTTATCTCGCTTGGTTACTCAATTGGGGCATCAAGTTGTTGCAACTGCGCACCATGGAAAAGAAGCTTTGACCTTAGTTCAACAATATGAGCCTGATGTAATTTTACTTGACATCCAAATGCCTGAAATGGATGGTTTGACATGCGCTCAGCATCTTTCACAGCTAAACCCAATGCCTGCTATTGTTTTTTGCACGGCCTATGATGAGCATGCTTTGACTGCTATTCAGGCACAAGCGAAAGGCTATTTATTAAAGCCGATTATCAAATCAGAATTAGAAAATACACTGAATAATTTAACTAAACTTACTCAAGCTCAAATGTCAAATATAGAACAAAAAGAAAATATGGAAGAAAAACATCAGCGTCAGCAAATCGCTGCGAAAACGTATCGTGGTCTTGAACTCATTCCTATCGAAAATGTTTACTATTTTCTGGCTGATCAGAAATACGTAACAGTACGACACAAAAACGGCAGTGTCTTGATTGATGAGACCTTAAAAGATTTAGAACGTGAGTTTTCAAATAAATTTATACGAATTCATCGAAATGCGCTGATTGCATTGGATTATTTGGATGGATTGGAGTTGGTTGCTTCAGGCCAGTATCAAGTTCGTTGTCGTGAACTTGAAGAGAAATTGGCGGTCAGTCGCCGTCACTTACCTTTGCTTAGAGAAAGAATGCAAAATATTTAGTTGCCTAAAATTATAATGATTGCCGAACAATTTACTTGCAATTTTGGGACAGCAGGGTAAGTTTAGGATGTCTAAAGTTTGGCAGCATTAAAATGATCAAAACCTTAAAAATTGCAACTCGTCAAAGTCCATTGGCTTTATGGCAGGCGGAGCATATTCGTGAGCGACTTGAGACCCTACATGCTGGTCTAAAAGTTGAGTTGGTGACGTTTGTGACCCAAGGCGATAAAATTTTAGACACCCCTTTAGCCAAGATTGGTGGAAAAGGTTTATTTGTTAAAGAGCTTGAGGCAGCATTACTTGATGGTCGTGCAGATCTGGCTGTCCATTCCATGAAAGATGTGCCGATGGCGCTCCCAGAAGGATTAAGTCTTGCCGTGATTTGCGAGCGAGAAGATCCTTTAGATGCTTTTGTTTCGAATACTTATAGCAAGTTTGAAGATTTGCCCCTTGGTGCCAAAGTGGGAACCTCAAGTTTGCGTCGTAAATGTCAAATTTTAAAAGCCCGTCCAGATCTTGAGATTATAGATTTACGTGGAAATGTAGGCACACGACTATCTAAGCTTGATGATGGGCTTTACGATGCCATCATTCTGGCAGGTGCAGGCTTAAAACGTTTAGGTTTAGCAGAGCGTATTCGACACACGCTGGATGCACAGACGAGTTTACCCGCAGTTGGCCAAGGTGCATTAGGTCTTGAGTGTCGAGGTGACGATGCACGCGTATTAGAGTTGATTCGACCTTTATTACATGCAGAAACAGATGCGTGTGTTCGTGCAGAACGTGCATTTAATACTTATCTAGAAGGTGGATGTCAGGTACCGATTGCGGGATATGCGACTTTAAATGATCAACAGATTCAATTAGAGGGGCGAGTAGGCAGTGTGGATGGTCAAACATTATTGGTTGCTAAAGTAGAGGGTCCAGTTGAACAAGCTGAAACGTTGGGTGTTTCACTTGCAAAAGCTTTGATTGACCAAGGTGCTGCTGATTTATTAAAAGCACTGTATAAATAAAACAATGAAATGAAGTTTATCAATACTCGACCTGCAGATCGTGCTAAGCCTCTCAATGAGGCACTGGTACGTGCAGGATATGAGCCTATCGAGTTATCTGTACTAGAGTTGGCTGCTGTTCATTGGAGTGATGAACTTGATCAGCTCTTTCAGCAATTAATTTCAGCACAAGTGATTGTGGTCGTCAGTCCAACAGCCGTTGAAGTTGGCATGCTGTTTCTCGAAAAATCGGGACTTAAATTGACCGATTTAAATCATATCAAATGGATTGCAGTTGGCCGGAAAACAGCTGAAGCTCTAAGTCGATATGGTGTTAAAAGTTTAGTTCCAGATGTTGAAACATCTGAAGGAATGTTAAGTCTTTCGGTTTTAACACAAAATGCTGATCTCAAACGTATTGCGTTTTGGCGGGGAGAAGGTGGCCGTCAGTTCATGATGCAGCAGTGTCGTACTGCTAAAATTGAAGTACTTAATTTTGTTTTATACTCCCGCTACTGCCCAAGTGATGCTCAAGATAAATTTAAACATCTACTTGAAGCATTCAATGCAAATCCACAACCTTATGCTGTATTGATTAGTAGTGAAGCCAGTTGGAAAAATTGGCTGAGTTTATGCAAAAATTATCCTGTATTTATGCAACACGGTCATTACTTGGTTTTAGCGAATCGGTTATATCAGATCGTGTGTATGTATCAACAGACCTCAAATACTAAATTTCAAATCACTCAAATTGCGGACTTAATGCCAGATACGATTTTGTCGCAGCTTGAAAGTGAACATAGGCACTCATGAAGAAAATTTTATATCTATTCATTTTAGGCTTAATCATTTGGTTGATTAAACTCAGCTATGATCATTTTTCATTACAAGAAAAAGTTGAGTTGCTACAACAAACTCAACATAAATCAGAGCAATTAGTGGCAAGTTTGAATGATCAGTTGGTAGCAATTCAGCGCTCAAATCAGCAGGTTTCGTCTCAATCCAATCCACCTCAGCAAAACAATAATCAACAAGAAATTCAATCTGAAATCAATCCAATCAAACTCTTAAGTCAAAAATTAGAGCTAATTCAATTTGCCTTAGATCAACATGAGTTTGTATATGCACTTGAGCAACTCAATCAACTGGATCAACTGGTTGAGCGCTTGGCTTTGGCAGATACATTGCAGGTTTCAATGCATCGAGCTGTTGAGCATGATCAAAAAATGATTCAACAATATGTTGTGGCAAAAAATATTCAAATGGCTCAGTTAGGTGACTTGCTTGAAAATATTGATGCAAATTTGAAAAATGAACAACAAGTACAGCAACTCAAGAGTGATAACTCTTCGCAATCCTCATGGTTTGAGCGTGTATTCAAAGTTGAACGCGTTGATGAACAGATGCCGGTATTACTTAATCGAAGATTAGTTTTAAAAGAAGTTCAATTGAGAGTGTTATTTGCTCAAAGAGCACTACAACAAGGACAATACATTGATTATCAAAATGCACTGACCTCAATTATCGATGAACTGGATCAACTGCCTGATGCTGCGGCAATCAAAATAAAAAATAAAGTGAAACATCTCAAACAAGCACAACTTTTACCTGTCCCTAAATTGAACAGTAAAGCAATTTTAGAGGGCTAATCATGAAACATATTTTTATAGTTTATGCATTAGTTGGTTTAATGATATTAGCCGTGTTAAGTGTGCTGAGTTATCAAGAAGGGCCAGGTTATATTTACATGCTTTGGCACGGTATTCAGATTCAAACGAACCTCTGGTTTGTTTCATTTTTTCTTCTATTCATTGCTTTATCTCTTCATCTTTTATGGTTTTGGGTTGGAAAGATGAGATCACGAGAGCAGCGTAAAATTCAACAGGTGACAGACTTTTCAAGGCTTCATACGTATGAAAAATTAGGAGTTTTGTGGGTTTTGGAGGCCAACACAAAACAGCGAGAATATTTACAACCTGTGTTTGAGAACTCAGGATTACTCAGAGAGGTTATTCAATCTCGTATATGGTTGAAGCAAGATCGTATTGATGATGCGTTGAGTGTTTTACAACAAAGTCCTGCAGATGCTTTTGAATTGGCTGAACTCCAGCGTATTGAAATTTATTTAGCTCAAGAGCTTCCAGATCAGGCTTTAACCCATTTAGAGTTTTTACATGGTCATATGCTGTCACCTTGGTTAAAAGATCTTGAAGATGCTTATCAGCATAAGTTGAATCATCTATGGGGTAGATTTGCGATTCAATATCCATGGCATTATTTAAAATCCACGCAATATGGCCATTTAGATTTGGAACATAAAAAGAAATGGCTTTTAAAGCTACTCAATGATTTTGACAACGCTTCAAATACAGATTTAGAGCTTATTCAAATTCGGTATGCTCAAATGAGTGATCAAATTGTATCGTCTTCATATGGTATTAAATCGTTATGGTTAAAACTTATTTCTCGCATTCCTGAGATGGCTTTTGATGAAACTCAACTTTCTTTGTCTTTATTAGAAGAACGGTTCGATCAGGATATTTTTTATTTATGGTTTCAACAACAATTGTTAAAACAAAATCCTGATTATGAAATGCTTGAAAACCAGATTGATCATTTTGAAATGAAATATCCTGGATTACCGATTTTGAGTTTTTCTAAATGGCATATTTATACTGCGACTCATCGTGAACAGGATGCTGAGGCATTATTGCAATTATATCCTGATCACCCTTTAATGAACTATTTAAGAATTAAATCTGTATTAAAAGGCGATGCTGTATTAACTCAGCAATTGAACAGTGTCTTTGAGACCCATAATAAATTTATTCAATTTAAGTTATGAGAATGATGAATGAAACAAATGAATGAGTACAAAGTCATTACCCATCAAAAAGTCGCTTGGGGTGATATGGATGCTTTTGGACATGTCAATAATGTGATTTATTATCGCTATATTGAAACTGCTCGAATAGAGTATTTGAATCAATTAGAAATCTTAGCGTTAGATATTAATACTGTTGTGGCTTCAAATAATTGTAAATATCTTAAACCAGTGTTTTATCCTGATTATTTACGCATTGGAACTAAAGTGGTTGAATTGCGTAACTCTGCCTTCAGGATGGAATATACAGTTTGGAGTGAGCAACAGAATGAAATTGTGGCAATTGCTGAGGCCGTTATAGTTTGTGTGGATAAAAATACAATGCAAAAGGTTTTGATTCCAGAGCATATTAGAGAAAAAATAATAGAAATAGACTCGGTTAATTAATGTATTAAATTATTTGTTTTATTTATGTATATTAAATAACATGATGGATTGATTAAAATAATTTATAACAATAAGATGACGCTTTATAAATCTAATAATGATATTGAATTTTTTGGAGTAAATGTTATGCCTGATATTAGTAATTTATCTGTTGAAGAGTTAAGAAAGTTAACTGCTGAAGCCCAAGCTTTGATCGAGTCTAAGAAAGATCAGGAAATTGAAGATGCTTATCATCAGATTACTCAAATTGCTGAATCAGTGGGTATGTCTTTAGAGCAATTCATTGAATATGGTGCACAAAAGCGTAAGAAAAGCACGCGTAAATCTGTAGAGCCTCGTTATCGTAATAAAAATAATACTGCGGAGACTTGGACAGGGCGTGGAAAGAAGCCACGTTGGTTGGTTGCAGAGCTTGAAAAAGGTGCCAAATTAGAAGATTTTCTTATCTAATTTCACTGATTTGTCATGTAATGACACTAATATTAAAAAAACCAAGCAAATCTGCTTGGTTTTTTTATAAGTGAATTGGAGAAGTGTAAAAATTATGCATAATACCAAGATAGAAAATTTTCAAACATTTTGCGGTTAATTAGACTTAGATGTTGGTATACATGGAATGATAAAAAAATCAAAAAAAATGGTGTGGTTAAGCGTCGCTATCTTCGCTTTTTTATTATTTGTTTTTTTACAAGTTCCAGCATCGTGGCTCATAGCTAAATTTTATAAAAATAATCAAATTTTAAAAAATGTCAGTGGCAATATCTGGCAAGGTCAAGCAGATTGGCAAAAAGGAAATCTCGCAGGTTCTGTCATCTGGCAAACACGTCCTTTCGATCTGATTTTATTAAGGGCTGGTGCCAACTTAGAAATACATAGTGGTCAGACTCAACTCAATGGTGTAGTGGGTTATGGGCTTGGGAAAAAAATAATTATCAAAAATATGAGTGGAAATATTGCTCCTGAAACACTTAAAACATTTGTGGATTGGCAATGGCCTCAGAATAGTATTCAGCTGAAGGATGTAGCATTTCAATTCAAACAAAACGATGGTTTTGCAAAAACCGACGGAGAGATGCAATGGGGTGGTGGTACGCTAACTTATACATTTGCCCAAAAACAAGAACGAATGAATATGCCATCCTTAAAAGGGCAATTTTCAGACGAAGCTGGAAAACTGCTCATTGATGTACAAGATCAGCGCGGGCAAAAAATGGCCAACCTTAGTTTAGATCCTGCATTAATGTTGGATGCACAGGTGACCCAAAGATTATTAATGAATGTGCCTTCATACGATGGTAAAGCTGGTTTGGATACCTTTGTTGTCAGTACGAGACAGCCACTGCTGAGTGGAGGTTTCTAATGAAAGGATTCCAAGATAAGTTTTCACAAATTTCATTAAAAGATTTAGATCGAATTGCTCCACTTACTTTATTTATTCTGATTTTAATCATGATGTGGAAGCTCGCTTCATTATTTTGGTTGGTGGTTGCACCACCGCAAGTCATGCAAGTTGAGCAAGTCGCATTAGGTTCGCAGCAACTTCCTGTTCCGAATATATCGAGTTTCTCATTGTTTCAAGAAACAGGTGCGCAAGTGAGTGGTGCTGATGCTAATTTAGCGCTTACGTTGCAAGGGGTTGTGGTTTCGACGCCAAGTAGTCAATCTTCAGCCGTGATTAAAGTGCGAGAGGTTGCTGATCGTTATACCATTGGACAAACTTTGGAAGGAAGTTCTTATCAGCTTTCAGAAGTATATTGGGATCATGTGGTATTGAAACAGCCGAGTGGTGCGACGACTGAGTTGAGATTTACTGGAATAGAGAATCTTAATCAGCCACTGATACCTGATGCACAGCAAAATTCTGCTAACGTAACACCGAATTCTGGTCAAACGACCACTCAAAATGCCATTGGTCAGGCAATCAATCAAATTCAAGAAAATCGTGAACAATACTTAAGTAATATGGGTGTCAACACTGACAGTGGTCAAGGTTATGAAGTCACGGATCGAACGCCTGCATTTTTGAGAAGCAAACTGGGATTAAGACCTGGTGATCGCGTTTTATCCTTGAATGGGCAGTCAGTCGGTCAAGGACAAAGCGATGCACAACTGCTAGAACAGGCTAAACGAGAAGGTAAAGTTCGCATTGAAGTAAAACGAGGTGATCAAGTGATGACCTTCCAACAAGAATTTTAAAATGTGTAAATTTGCATAAAGTATTAGGAAATATAACAAGTTATGGATTTTTTAAATCGAAATCGGTCACTTTGGGCGATGGTCGCAGTAGCACCAGTATTGGCTGTCGCAAGTACCGCTGCGCAAGCGCAAACTTGGAAAATTAACCTGCGTGATGCAGATTTAACTGCATTTATTAATGAAGTGGCAGATATCACGGGAAAAAACTTCGCAGTTGATCCGCGGGTTCGGGGTAATGTGACGGTCATTTCAAATAAGGCTTTAAACAAAGCTGAAGTCTATGATTTGTTCTTGGGTGTGTTAAACGTTAATGGCGTTGTTGCTGTACCTGCGGGTAACACTATCCGCTTAGTCCCTGACAATAATGTAAAAAATTCAGGTGTGCCTTTTGATGCCTCTCGGAACGCACGAGGTGATCAAGTGGTCACTCGTGTCATTTGGCTGGAAAATACTAACCCCAATGATCTAATACCCGCGTTAAGACCACTCATGCCGCAATTTGCGCATTTGGCGGCGGTACAAGGTACAAATGCGCTTATAGTCTCAGATCGTGCGAATAATATTGCACAGCTTGAAACGATTATTCGTAATTTAGATGGAACGGGACAAAACGATATTGAGGCTATTAGCTTGCAGTCTAGCCAAGCTGAAGAGCTGATAGTTTTGTTGGATTCAATGTCTTCTACGGGTGGTGCCAAAGACATTTCAGGTTCTCGAGTACGTATTATCGCAGATGCACGTACTAATAGGATTTTGATCAAGGGTGATCCAAGTACTCGTAAACGCATTCGTCAAATGATCGAAATGCTTGATGTTCCTTCAGCTGATCGCTTAGGCGGTCTAAAAGTATTTAAGCTTAAGTATGCAAGCGCAAAAAATTTGGCTGAAATTTTACAAGGTTTAGTATCTGGTCAGGCGGTGAATAGTACCAGTAATTCAAATAGTTCAAGCTCCAATTCAAGTGCTAGTAACTCATTAATTAATAATACCTCGAGTAATACGTCTTCAAATGGGAGTGTGAATACCCCAGCGATTAATTTGAATAGTGGTTCAAATCAAAATCAACAAGATATTACAAGTTTTAATAGTAATGGCGTGAGTATTATTGCTGATGGTGCACAAAATGCATTAGTGGTAAAAGCAGATCCTCAACTCATGCGTGAAATTGAATCTGCTATTCATCAACTTGACGTGCGTCGTCAACAAATTCTCATTGAGGCTGCTATTGTTGAAGTTGAAGGAAATGACGTAGATCAATTGGGTGTTCAGTGGGCACTAGGTGACATCAGTAGCGGTATTGGTGTAATCAATTTTGATAAAGCGGGTGTAGGGCTGAGTCAATTGGCTTCTGGATTCCTTGGTAATGTAGCTACGGGTGCTGGTTTGATTGGAGCTGGTGCTTCATTGGCCTTAGGTGAATATAAAGAAGGTGCGAATGGATCGCGTAAACTGTATGGCGCACTGATTCAGGCATTAAAGACCAATACTAAGTCGAACTTATTGTCTACACCATCGATTGTCACCATGGATAACGAGGAAGCTTATATCGTTGTGGGTGAGAATGTCCCATTCCAGACAGGATCTGTGACAACAACAGGTGGAACAGCAAACCCTTATACTTCAATTGAGCGTAAAGATGTTGGTGTTACATTAAAGGTCATTCCGCAAATTGGTGAAGGTGGAACAGTTCGTCTTGCTGTAGAACAAGAAGTATCCTCAGTGAAGCCAGATAGTGGTGAGGCGAAAGACTTGGTGACCACTAAGCGTGCCATAAAAACCTCGATTTTGGCTGAAAATGGTCAAACAATTGTACTGGGTGGTCTGATTTCAGATGATACTAAGTTAACGCGTCAAGGCGTCCCAGGTTTAAGCTCGATTCCTGGTTTGGGTAGACTGTTTAGAGCAGATGCAAAGAATAATGTGAAACGAAACCTACTCGTTTTTATTCATCCAACAATCGTAGGAGATACGGCTGATATTCGTAGATTGTCACAGCAACGCTATGACCGTTTATACAGTTTGCAGTTAGCGCTAGATGGTGATGGAACATTTAAGAAGCTACCGGATAATGTTGATGATATCTTCCAACAGCGGTTGCCTGTATCAAGTACTCCTCAACCCGTTAAGCCTATCGTAGTGCCATCAACGCCTCAAGCAGTAGAGCCACAGGTACAGCGTTATACTGCTCCGACAGCACAGTCTAAGCCAGTAGGGCGTGTGATTGAACGTCCAAATGTCATCGTGACTCAGGATCCTGTGGTGAAATCAACGCGAGTGCTGCCAAAGCCTGTGATTTACAATCAAGTTGCCACAACAAATACAAACAATGCCCAAGTCGTGGTGGAAACCCCTGTCGCGATTGAGCCAAAACAAGATGTGCAAAGAACACAAAATACGGTCACAACCACGACATTGAGACCATCTCGATAACATGCGTTCAATGTGAATCTCGAAAACAGCCATGTTAAAATGTCAAAACTTGAATAATGGATCGAAACTATGACTTGGAAATTACAAACAATTACTGGCGAATTTGCGGGTAAAGAAGTTGATATCGATCGAGACATGTTGGTGGGTCGTCATCAAGATGCAGATATTTTGATTCAGTCTGCAGATGTATCACGTCGTCATGCTGCTTTGTTTCTAAAAGAGCAGGTGCTCACTGTTCAAGACTTAGGTTCGTCAAATGGCACGTTTATTAACGATACAAAAGTTGCTGAAGGCGAAACTATTGTTAAAGATGGCGATATTCTGCAATTTGCTAGCCATAAATTTTCAGTTTTAGCACCTGCGCAATCTGCACAAACATTACAAGATGTTCAGCAGCCTAGCGAAGCAATCGCAACAGCTGAAATTTCTTCAAAGGTTGCAGTAGAGAAGACAGCAGCAGCTGAAATGCTTGAGCAGGGTATGCCTGATCTGAAAGAGCGAGATAGCTCAGTTCAGCTTACTCGAGATGGTATGCCTCAAAATGTAGGAATTCCTAAACCAGCCCCAATTCCTGAAGGAGTTGATGTTAATACAACTGTCAATAAGCATGAAGCGTGTGAGGTAAATATTCCTGCAGCTTGTACGGAAAAAGAGTTGGAAACTCAAAAAAATGCCAATATTGGCTTAATGGCATTATTGGTGTTAGTGATTGTGGCACTAGTTGCCTGGTTTATTTTCAACTAAGTTGCATGTGATTTTTTAAGGCATGCTTTCGCATGCCTTTTTTGTTAGGTTTAAAATAATGAATATTGCGAATTTGGAACAGCGTGACTTAATTCTTTTTGATCTGGATGGAACTTTGGTTGATTCGGCATTTGATCTATATCGTGCCATGAATATGAGTTTGAATGTATTAGAACTGCCTTTGGTCACAGAATCTCAAGTTCGAAATTGGATTGGCAAAGGGACTTCATTGTTCTGTCAGAGTGTTTTAATGCATCTGACTGGGCGTGTAGAGCCTTCTGAGCATCAACAATTATTGGATACTTTTTTAGAAATTTATAATGCCGAACCGTGCGTGGATACGCGTCCATTTCACGGCATTATCGAATTTTTAGAGTGGGGTCGAGCTCATCAAAAAAAAATGGTGTGTGTCACGAATAAGCCGGAATTACCCGCTAGAAAAATATTGGCTGAATTAAAGATGGATCACTATTTTGTGGATACGGTGGGTGGAGATCGTTTTGAGGTGAGAAAACCAGATCCGAAACCTTTGTTGCATTGTGTTGAAGCCTTTGGAACTGATGTGGCAAATACCTTGATGATTGGTGACTCATCGAATGATGTAGAGGCAGCGCGCCGTGCGGGTATTGATTGTATTGTCGTAAGCTATGGTTATAATCATGGTGAAGATATTCAGTTATGTAAGCCGCAACAAGTAGTTGATGATTTAACTGTGTTGATTTCTAAATAAGTTGTAATAAATAAAGAAGGGTAGAGGAATGAATAGTTTTAATGTTTTTCGATGGCGTCTCTCAGCGCAGACTTTATAGAACATTCAATATGCATCGAAAACTACAGAGAATTCCTCATGACAACATCAACTCAATTTCAACAGCTTCAATCTCAAGGTTTTAACTTAATTCCAGTTTATCGCCAACGCTTAGCTGATACTGACACTCCATTGTCAGTATTTGCACGTTTAAAACAACATCAACAAGCCTATTTATTTGAGTCTGTAGAAGGTGGTGAAAACTGGGCGCGTTACTCCATTATTGGTCTGGGCGAGTCAACGGTATTCTCTTGCAATGAAGGACAGTTAACAATTCAGAAAACTGATGGCCAAGTCGAATCGTTTGAGTGTCAAGATCCTTTCCAGTATATCCGTGACTTTCAATCGCAGTTCAAAGTGCCATCAAAAGCAGAACTTCCAGATTTGCCTAACTTTACAGGGGGCTTGGTGGGCTATCTAGGTTATGACGCGGTACGTTATATTGAACCGCGCTTAAATAACGTTCCTGATGCTGATCCTGTTGGATTGCCAGATTTATGGCTCATGTTGTCTAAAACAGTTGTAGTTTTTGATAATTTAAAAGACACGCTATTTATTATCGTACATGCGGATACACAGGATGCGGATGCTTTTAGTAAAGCACAAAGCCAGCTGGATGAAATTGAATCATTACTTGCCACACCGGTGAGCTTGCAGGCAAAGCCTCACACGGCCCCTCATTTTGAATCATTAACAGGTAAAGAAAAATTCTTAGAATCGATTGAAACTGTTAAAGAGTACATTCGTGCGGGTGATGTGATGCAGGTGGTTCCTGGTCATCGCATGGTATCGGACTTTGATGGTGATCCTTTACAAGTATATCGTGCATTACGTCATCTTAATCCTTCACCATATCTGTTTTTAGTACAAGGAAAGACGCTTAGTGATGAAAAGCCATTTTATATTGTGGGCTCATCACCAGAAATTTTATCGCGTTTAGAAAATGGGGTGGCGACTGTGCGCCCATTAGCGGGCACACGACCACGCGGTAAAACCAAAGAAGAAGATTTAGCGCTGGAAAAAGATTTACTTTCCGATGAGAAAGAAATCGCAGAGCACTTAATGTTGATTGATTTGGGTCGCAATGATATTGGGCGTGTATCAAAAATCGGTAAAGTGCAAGTCACTGATCAAATGGTGATCGAACGTTATTCACATGTCATGCATATTGTTTCTAATGTGCAAGGGGAAGTTGCGGAAGGCGTAGATGCTTTGGATGTTTTTAAAGCAACATTCCCTGCAGGAACACTTTCTGGGGCACCAAAAATTCGTGCTATGGAAATTATTGACGAAGTTGAGCCAGTAAAACGTGGAATTTTTGGCGGTGCTGTTGGTTATTTAGGCTGGCATGGTGAAATGGACATGTCTATCGCAATTAGAACCTGTGTTATTCGCGAAAATAAGGTTTATGTACAGGCTGGTGCGGGTCTTGTTGCAGACTCAAATCCTGATTCTGAGTGGAATGAAACCCAAATAAAAGCTCGCGCAGTGATCAAAGCGGTTGAATTATCATCAAACGGATTGATTTTATGAGTTTTTAGGGTTTTTTTTGAAAAAAACACTTGCACGGATTTCAAGTTTTGCTAAACTGCACACCGTTCCGATACGAAACGTACGAAACACTAAGAAACGCCGGCATAGCTCAGTTGGTAGAGCAACTGACTTGTAATCAGTAGGTCCACAGTTCGAATCCGTGTGCCGGCACCATCTTAGAGAGTTTAAGTAGTCGAGTAAAGAACAACACTGAAGTAAGTGTAAATGGTGAGATTCCCGAGCGGTCAAAGGGAGCAGACTGTAACTCTGCCGCGTAAGCTTCGAAGGTTCGAATCCTTCTCTCACCACCAATTTTAAAACTTCGATCTAGTGTCTTACCAATATGCGGGAGTAGCTCAGTTGGTAGAGCGGCAGCCTTCCAAGCTGCATGTCGCGAGTTCGACCCTCGTCTCCCGCTCCATCGAAGTATTAAATGCTCTTATAGCTCAGTGGTAGAGCACTCCCTTGGTAAGGGAGAGGTCTCGAGTTCAAATCTCGATAAGAGCTCCAGATATACAGTTTAGTAGAAATTTCTACAAAGTTTTAAAGAAAGCAGGCTTATTAGTCTGCTTTTCAAGTATTTAAAGTGTCATTTTTTTTGGCGACAGGTCGATACTGAACAATCTTAGAATTGTGTTCGACGTAAACGAGGAAGATCTCATGGCTAAGGCTAAGTTTGAACGTAATAAGCCACACGTTAACGTGGGCACAATCGGTCACGTTGACCATGGTAAAACAACTTTAACTGCTGCTATCGCAACTGTATGTGCGAAGAA
>NZ_VPEE01000026.1:0-41877 GCF_013417345.1 Acinetobacter sp. YH16032
CAGCGTTCAATCTGAGCCATGATCAAACTCTTCAGTTTAAAATCAATAGTACCTAAAGGGTACCAATCTTGGCTCATCAATTACTGACAAAAAATTTGCTCAAATAAACTTCGAGAAATTTCTACCATCAATCAATGATAATATATATCGATCAATCAACCAGTAAAAATCCACACAAGTTGTTCTTCATAATCTCTTAATGATCTTTCTAACATCTCGTCAATGCTAGAAGCTGGACTCGAAACACTTAACAACTCAGCAACCTGCTTCGTTCGTTTCCGTGTATCTCGTCGGTATGGGGTGCATTCTATAGATTTTTTCTTCCCTTGCAACCCCTTATTTCACTTATTTTCAACGGGTGTTGCTTTTTTCGACTAAAAAGATGAAAAACATGAATTTTCACTCGTTTTTTAATCATTATTCATATTTATTTTCATCATTCATTTAAATTTTACGAATAATTTTCATTTTTATACACACTGGAGCTCATATATTTTGATGTTTTATTTTCCAAAATGTTTTTTTAGGCTACATTGAATAAAAATTAAGTTGAATTGCTCGCATGATGCGCTCCATTATTCTGATCTTTTCCTTTTTATGCGTTGCATATTTTGCTGTACAACGTTTTATTCATCCTCAATTAAATCACAATTCAACTTTAGATCGGCTTCAACACCCCATTGATCAACGCCTAAGATATCGTATTGGGTTTATTGACCCAAGATTTCAACTTGATACAGAGGCATTACGCCAAATAACTCAAGAGGCAGCGAATATCTGGGAAAATCAAACTCAACAAAAGTATTTCGTTTACGACCCCAATGCTCGTCTTACAATTAATCTCATTTTTGATGAACGTCAAAATGAATCCAATTATAGAAAGCATACGCTAAAGCAATTTGAAAATAGCAAATCATTAGCCGACCAAATGAGATTACAGCTAGAGCAAGAATCACAACAACTTGAATTTTTAAAACAGCAAATTGAACAGCAGCAACATAACTATAGTAGTGATCTAGATCAACATAATAATTTTGTCCACCATATTAATGGCTTAAACACATCTATTACAGATTCACAATTTCAGCAGATCAATACCTCTAAGACACGACTCACACAACAAAAGCTTGAGATTGAAAGCAATATTGAACGATTTAACACCTTACGAACAGAACTCAACGATAAAGTAGAAAAATTCAATCAATCCCAACACCAACAGCGTAAAGCCATTGATGAATTCAACCAAGTTTTTCAAGCCAAAATGTTCCATAAAGGCGAGTTTAATGGTCGTGAAATCAATATTTATGAATTTCAATCTATAGATGAGCTTCGAATCACATTGGCTCACGAATTTGGTCATGCATTAGGTCTTCAGCATACTAATGACCCCAATGCCTTAATGTATCCAATTCTAGAAAAGCAGAATTTCTCCAATTTTAAATTGACTGCTGCTGATCTCGAACTACTCAAAAGTCGATAAAATCAGCATCACATCTCAATCCCATAATTAAATTACGGATTTAATTGAATAGTTTTGAATTCGTGTTAAGGTATTTTAAAATTAATCAGAGGAGAGAGACGTGAGTTATTATCATATTATTCTTGAGGTAAATGATCATATCAGCACGATCGAGGAAACTCGTGATATTGAAATATTTGATATTGTCGAGCTTCAACCTTATCTCTACTCAATTTTACTGCCATATTTCAATAAACAACTCATCGAACTCGATGATGAGAACATTAAATTCGAAGACGTCTTACATATTCAAATTAAGCAAACACTATTACCTATTCAAGATTTAATTGAAGAGGAACAACGCCAACTTCCAAGCGATACAGATGTCACCATTACAGCTTATGAAATTTTTAATGATCGAGAATTAAGTCAAGATGTAACCTTAGTCATTTTTGACTTACTCGATGCTGTTAAAATCGATCGTTCTATTATCTAGAAACCTCATCAGAAAAAAGGTCAACCCACGTTGACCTTTTTTTTAATCCAAGAACCTATTTATTGCATCATCAGCTGAGCCTGCTCATTTCTAAATGCACTCAATATCTGCTGTCCCGCTCGACCTGTAGGATTTAAGCCCAATCGGGTTTGCTCTTGACGAATTGCCTGTCGAGTTTTATCCCCAATTAAACCATCAATCGCACCAATATCGTAACCGCGCTGGATTAAATAGCGTTGAATTTCTCGGCGTTCTGCTCTTGATGTACCAGGATCATTAGTTGGCCAAGCTTTTGCAATTTTAGGTTTTCCTTGCAATCGATCTGATAAATGTGCGATTGCCAATGCATAACTTTCTGCTGCGTTATAACTATATATAGCATCAAAATTTTTAAATACTAGAAAGACTGGCCCAGCACTGCCAGCAGGCGCAAGCAACCCAGCTTGAGAAAAGGCAGAAAGATCACCCTGAATTAAAGGCGAGCCATCCACTCTATTCAATCCTTGATTGACCCAATAAGACAATGCTTTCTTATTACGTCGCCCCTCACCTACAACTGACATTCCTGCAGGAATCTGCACTTCAAATCCCCAAGGTTGACCAGTCTGCCATCCTCTTTTCTTCAAAAAATTTGCTGTTGAAGCTAAAGCATCTGGAATACTCGAGACTAGATCACGTCGTCCATCACCATCAAAATCTACAGCAAGCTCATCATAGGTTGAAGGCATAAACTGAGTATGACCAAAAGCCCCTGCCCACGATCCTCTCAATTGTTCTTCCCGAACATCACCACGCTGTAAAAGTTTGATGGTGGTAAAAAATTCACCTCTAAAATACGATTGACGGCGTCCCTCACAACTTAAAGTCCCCAAAGCTTGAAGCAATGGATAGCGTCCAGAAATATCACCATAGTTACTCTCAACTCCCCAAACTGCGACCACCGTTTCAGCAGGAATACCATAAGCTACACTCACACGGTTAAGTGTTTCTCGATGCTGTTGAAGTTTCTGTTGACCCAATTGAACACGCTCATCATCAACTAAACCTGACAAATAATCCCAAATCGGGGTCGAAAATTCAGGCTGATAATTTAAACGCTCAATCACAGAATAGTCAGGAGTTAAATTTTGCGTGTAACGATCATATGTCGCCGAGCTAATTCCCCTACTGATCGCTTGTGATTTTAGATTCGTGATGCATTGCTGAAAATTAGGAGCGGATGACACAGTTGCCGTCATAGATGGCGAGGCTGTCACAGACTGACCATTAATAATCAACTCAGCATGAGTTTGAGACATCGCTAAAAAAAATGAACCTATCGTGAGTGCAAGCCGTTGCATAAGACCCTGTAATTCTAAAATGTTGGAATTATGTCTTTACCTTAACAGCTCACTCTAAAAATTAAAGCATCGAATCGTAAATTTAAATTCATACTTTCTACTTTTTTAAATTTAAATTTAAAAACTTATCCACAATCTGGTTTTAAATTCATTTGTTATTGAATTTAACTTTAAACCGCCACACAACATTTAAATTCAAAAAACTTATCCACAGTCACCCAAAACCACAAATCAACCTAAATAATTGAAAATTATAAATATTAAAATAATTTAATTTACTCAATAGATAAGAATTTATATATAAATCTTTAAATACATTTTTGAATTCAAACCTCAATAGTAACTTTGAATTCAAAATATCCTGCAAGCCTATTATTTTAAATTTAAACCTACTTTGAATTCAAAGTTAAGATGGCTCACATAAGCCATAATCAAATTTATACACAGTTCAAAATATGTGTTCTAATCAGAACTAATAGTATAATTATTATGCAATTTTTTAAAATTTCATCCGACCAATGGCCAGTGATTTTTAAAGAGGCGCAATCATGCCTTAAACAAGATAAATAAAAAAGCGACCACTCGTGTGATCGCTTTTTTTATCAGCAACTTAAAGTTTAGATGGTCATATCTTCACTTAATGCTAATGGGTTTGGTAAAATTTTCGACAACTGACGACAGAGTGTAGTCAATTCTGAGCTATTGATTGGCATTAAGGTAATATGACCAATTTTACGACCTTCACGTTCTGACTTATTATAAAGGTGCAAATGAGCACCCTCTAAAGCCAATACATCTTCAGTCTTTGGATGCTCACCAATAATGTTCACCAATACCGTTGGACGAATTATCTCAGTTGAACCCAAAGGTAAGCCTGCAACAGCACGGATATGGTTTTCAAACTGAGAGCACACAGCACCTTCAATCGACCAATGACCTGAGTTGTGTACACGTGGCGCCATCTCATTAGCATATAAGCCTTTGTCCGTCACAAATAGCTCAAGCGTCAGCACACCGACATAGTTCAAATGGTTAAGCAAGCGAGTGACGTAATCTTGTGCTACAGGTTGTAGATCTACACTGTTCGGTGCAGGGACAATCGAGTGCGATAAGATACCATTGTGATGGTGGTTCTCAGCCAATGGCCATGTTTTCACATCACCATTCTGACCACGTACTGCAATGATTGACACTTCACGCGAGAAAGTCACAAAACTTTCAGCAATCAATTCACCCGCAGGACCAAGTTCCGCCCATGCTTGATCAATTTGATCCGCAGTGCGTAAGACAAACTGACCTTTACCATCATAACCACCACGTGAAGTTTTTAGTACGATTGGAAGACCAAGTTCAGCGACCGCGTTTTGTAAACTTTCTAGTGATGTCACCGCTTTGTAAGGTGCTACTGGAATATCTAACTCATCAAATAACGCTTTTTCAGACAAGCGATGTTGAGCAATCGCTAAAGCCTGACGCGGGGGATGCAGTTGCTTAGTTTCAGTTAATACGTCTACATCTGACAATGGCGTATTTTCAAATTCTAAAGAAAAGACTTCTGCACTATTAATGAAATCCTGTAAGCCATTTTTAGCTTGAGTTGAGATCACTGGACCCAAAGCAGCAGAAGGGCAGTCTGTACTTGCTTCAAAAAAAGTACATTGAATATTTAATGGAAGTGCCGCCTGCGCCATCATTCGACCCAATTGACCGCCACCAAAAATACCGATGGTTTTATCCATAAGATTTCTCTCGAATTAAGCTTGACCAGGAATATTTTTACTCGCAACTTTCTCAGTTTGCGCTAAACGAAAATCGGCTACATTCTTTGCAATATCTGGGCGAGTTAAACCTAAAATTTGTGCCGCCATAATCGCAGCATTGGTCGCACCTGCAGGACCAATTGCCAATGTACCGACAGCAATACCTGCTGGCATTTGTACAATGGAAAGCAATGAATCAACACCATTCAAGATCGAAGATTTAACCGGCACACCTAGAACAGGAAGATCAGTCTTCGCTGCGCACATACCCGGTAAATGCGCTGCACCACCAGCACCCGCAATAATCACTTGGATACCACGATCACGAGCTTGCTCAGCATATTCAAACAAACGATCTGGCGTACGGTGTGCTGAAACAACTTCCGCTTCAAAGGGTACACCAAGCTGATTCAACATATTGGCAGTGTGTTCGAGTGTCGCCCAGTCTGACTGAGAGCCCATGATAATTCCAACGAGAGGAGTGTCTTGTGAAGCGGCCGCATTCATTGCAATGTTTCCAGAGATTAAAGTAAGAGAGATAAATCTCGACGAGAGCCAAGCTTTAATAAGAACTCACTATTATAGACTGAAAATGAATAGGTCTAAAGTTAAGCTGATAAAATAAGGATTAAAAATATATACTTGTTAATAGACATAAAAATGAATTTTATGATTGGTCATTGTTCTGCCTCATCCACCTTAAACATCTGGCTCATTCAAGATAAATTGAAATTGAATTTGGATTAAACTGAACTAAACCATTCAAATTAAAAAATAAAAAGGAGAATATAGCATGTGGTTTAAACTGAAATTATGGTGGAATAACCCTGCAGAAAATTTATGGTTTACACCAGCACTTGGAGCTTTATTAGCGATTTTTTTCTCTTTATTTGCAACTGCAAGTCGTTATTTTATTCCATCACACGCGGTTCCAAATATCAGTATTGAAACACTAAGTAGCCTACTGGATATCATTGCTTCGAGTATGCTGGCGGTCACTACATTTTCACTTTCGATTATGGTTGCCGCATTTGCTTCAGCTTCATCGAGTGGTACGCCACGTGCTTATAAGCTGATGATGAATGATGATAATACTCGTCTCGCAATTACCAGTTTTATTTCCGCATTTATCTATGCCGTCATCGCAAAAATCGCTTTAGGTTTACAATATTATGGAGTTTCGGGTCGATTTGTCTTATTCGTAAGTACCATTTTGGTTCTTATTTATTTGATTGTGACATTGATTCGCTGGGTACAAACATTGTCTCAGCTTGGCACACTAACCAATGCTATTTCTAAAATTGAAACAGCAGCATCTCAAGCTTTAAGTACATTCCGTACACATCCCAACTTTGGCGCTTCAGGACAAAAACCATTGGGCGAAAGCCAACTCAAAATACACCCAAAACAGACAGGTTATTTTACTCATTTTGATATTGAGTCCTTAAATCTTCTTGCTCAAACCCACAATGCACATATTCATCTCGCTTTGCTTCCTGGGAAATTCGTAGACCCATCACTGGTTCTGATTGAAGTCTTTACGGAAAATCCAATAGATGACGAAGAATTAAAAAATTTAGAACATCAAATTCATGAATACGTGGTTATCGAAACGAACCGAAGCTTTTTACAAGACCCAAGATTTGGTTTATTGGTCATGAGTGAGGTTGGACAAAAAGCGATGTCTGCTGCAATTAATGATGTGGGTTCAGCAATTAGTGCGATCAATGCCTTAACGCGGATTATTATTGATAGTCAGCCAGATCCAGAACAGAAAACTTTTAATTTCTCGAATATCAGTGTCGATATGTTTGATATTCGTGAGTTTGTTAGCAGTAGCTTTGCACCGATGGCACGGGACTGTATAAGTAATATCGAATTAAATCAAAGAATAATTAAATGCTTATCCATGATTAAAAAAAATGTATCTGAACCGGAACTACGGGAAGCTGCTCATGAAATGGCACATGAAATCTTGGCACGCTGCTTAAAACATTTTGAATTTGAGCCTGATCGTCAAAGATTAATTCGGGAATATGAAAATAACTTTAGTTAATCTTTATCCTTTTGAATCATGGTGTTCTAAACACAAAATACACACAACCACATAAGCAAAGTGCAGCCCATACATAATCCAATTTGAAAGGCTGTTTAAACATGAAAATCATGAAAGGAACAAACACCAATAGCGTAACGACCTCCTGAGTGATTTTCATTTGTCCCACAGCCCAGCCATTTTGAGCCAGCATCTTGGTTGCAGGAATCATCAAACTGTATTCGAATAATGCAATGATCCAACTAAATAGGATGGCTTGCCATAAAGGGGCATCATGCGGCAAAAATTTTAAATGACCATACCACGCCAAAGTCATAAAGCAATTTGCTAAAATCAGAAGCAATAAAGGTAAATAAATCATTTAAATCTCAAGTTAAATCGTCCGCGTTATTCTACGATTAAATCATTTCGTTTCATCATACTAGATTAAAAATATTCATATATTTTAGCTCATAAGTTTAAAAATTTATTTCTGCAAAATTTTACGGAATGCCTTCTAATAATCACTATCTTTTCACCAAGACCCTTGTTATCGTTGACATCAAATCAAATAACACATGACAACAGCACCAAAAAGATGTTTGTGTCGAAAAGAGTAGTGGAGTAAATCATCATGCATCTGCATATTTTGGGAATCTGTGGCACCTTTATGGGATCGTTAGCACTGTTAGCTCGAGACCTAGGGCACACAGTGACAGGCTCGGACCAAAATGTGTATCCACCTATGTCGACACAACTTGAAAATGCGGGTATTACCTTAATGCAAGGTTATGACCGTAGTCATTTGCAACCACACCCAGATTTAGTGATCGTTGGTAATGCCATGAAACGTGGAATTGACGCCGTTGAATACATGCTAAATCAGGGTTTACCCTATATCTCTGGACCACAGTTCCTTGCCGACCATGTGCTACAAGGTAAACATGTATTAGGGGTTGCTGGTACACACGGAAAAACAACCACTACCACGATGTTAGCTTGGGTATTAGATCAAGCGGGCTTGGAACCAGGCTTTTTAATTGGTGGTGTACCACTTGGATTTAAAGAAAGTGCTCGTCTAGGCGGAGGTCAATATTTCTGTGTAGAAGCAGATGAATACGACTCTGCCTTCTTTGATAAACGATCTAAATTTGTTCATTACCATCCAAAGACAGCTATTCTGAATAATCTTGAATTTGATCATGCAGATATCTTTGATGATCTCGCTGCCATTCAAAAACAATTTCATCATTTGGTTCGTACTATTCCAAGTGAAGGCCGTATCATCGCACCAATCACTGAATCAAATATTGATGAAGTTTTGTCACAAGGCTGTTGGACACCGATCGTCCGTACATCGCTTGAATCTCATGATCAAGCAACTATCTCTGCAAACCAACTTTCTGCAGATGGTACTCACTTCCAAGTCTTAAAAGACGGCAAAGTAAAAGGTACAGTCCAATGGTCGATGACAGGTCAACACTCCGTTGCAAATGCTTTAGCAACCATTGCAGCTGCAGAGCATATAGGTGTTTCCATTGAAACCGCATGCGAAGCATTATCGAATTTTGGTGGTGTAAAACGCCGTATGGAGCTCCTCGATACCATTCGAGGCATTGAAGTTTTTGATGATTTTGCTCATCACCCAACAGCAATTGACACAACGCTGGATGGTGCTCGTAAACGACTAGGCGAACGTAAACTATGGGCGATTATTGAGCCTCGCTCAAATACGATGCGAATGGGAAGCCACAAAGATGGTTTAGCATATTCTGCTCGATTGGCAGATGAAGTGATTTGGTATCAACCTGAGGGTTTAGATTGGGATCTACAACCTGTTGTTGAAGCTGCTCCGAATAAAGCTGTGGTAGCGCGTACTTTAGAAGAGATCATTCGAAATGTCGTGAATGAAGCAGGCGAGGGGGATGCCGTTGTGATCATGTCAAATGGTGGATTTGGTGGTTTGCATCAAAAACTCATTCAAGCACTCAAAGCAAAAGAATAAATAAAAAAGCCCGCTCTGCGGGCTTTTTTATATTTAAGCGATAACGTCATGATATTCATTATGAAAACGCTTAAACATGACAACCACATAAGAGCAAGTTGGAACAATTTTTAATTTTTCTGTACGAGCCAATTCTACAAGTCGATCTAACAATAACTTTGCAGTTCCTTGTCCACGTAAACGATCATCGACCCAAGTATGATCCGCTATAATGATCTGTGGAGTTTGGTAACGATAGCTGATTTCTGCAATTCTTGATTGATCTGCGTCCGTGAGATAAAACTCACCGCCTTTCACACTATCGATATGTTCAAACTGCATATGACTGCTCACTGTATGATTTTATTTAAACAGAACATCGTGGATTGCTTCATCTTTGTTGAAAACAGATTTAGCAAATGGACAAAGCGGTAAGATTTTAACATTCTTTTGACGTGCTAATTCCACCGCACGGTCAACAAGTTGACGTCCCACGTTTTGCCCTCTTAATGAATCATCAACCCAAGTATGATCAATAATAAATTTATCTTCACCTGCCCATGAATAAGTCATTTCAGCTAAATGATGGCCATCTTCACCAATAAAAAACTCACCTTTTGATCCATTTTCTTGATGTTTAATTTCTAACATTATCATTATCCTATCATTCATTATTAAATATAGATTAGAACGACATATTTACATAACACTATGAAAAAATGGGACAGACTTGTCTATCAATTACAAATTCAAAACTTTAATTTATTTTAAAAAAAGAAATATTATAAAAAACAAAAATATATATTGTCAGTCATAATCATTAAATGTTATTTTTTTAACATATAAATGTATTATTATTGTTAAAAAATTAATGAGTAAATGAAATGGATATCTATTTAATATCAATTGTAGTATTGATCATCATTGCAATAATCTTATTAATTTCAATTTTTAAAGACAAATTTAATAACCCATTTAAATAATTTGCACACAACTTATAAGTGTGTCATCCTTTGTGCACTCGAAATCAAATGAAACGATTTCAACGTAATTTATTATCAAATTTGAACAAGGGGAGTAGCCTCCTCCAACAGTGCTTAAATACTGTGTCAGAATATCGTCATTACACTTTGAAAGAAGTCGGTATCTGAGCATCATTTCGATTATCTAAAATGCATAATCAAAATGGTGTAGGCAAGACCTTGATCATGTTGTTTCAGAATTATTATCTGGCAACTGGTCGAGGTTTTTTTATGCCAAAATCAATTGCCAGTATTGGAGATCACTATGGAAACCATAGGCAATATTTGGCTTTATGTCATTTTTTTTGGCATCGTCACGATTATGCTCTTAATTGACTTTCTAGGTTTTAAACAAAAAGAAGGTCAAGAAGTTAAAGTTAAAACTGCTGCTTATTGGAGTATTGCATGGGTCACTGTCGCAACACTTTTTGGTGGTGGACTATGGCTATATCTAGAAAATACCGCTGGTATAAACGTAGCTAATACGAAAGTTATGGAATATTTTGCCGGCTATTTACTGGAAAAGTCACTCGCAATTGATAACGTCTTTGTGTGGCTAATGATTTTTGCTGCATTCGCTATACCTCCTGCACTTCAACGTCAATTACTCCTTTATGGTGTATTGGGCGCTATTATTCTCAGAACAATTTTTATTTTTATCGGTGCGTGGTTCGTTCAGGAATTTTCGTGGATCCTCTATATCTTCGGTGCTTTCCTTGTATACACTGGATTTAAATTCCTTAAAGGACAAGAGGATGATCCAAATATTGAAGATATGGCCATTCTGAAATGGCTACGTAAACACATGCGAATTACTCCACAGTTGGAAGGAAATAAGTTTTTCGTAAGGCAAAATGGCGTTCTATGGGCAACCCCATTATTTTTAGTGCTAATTTTAGTCGAGGCATCTGATGTTATTTTTGCAGTCGATTCTATTCCAGCGATTTTTGCGGTCACCACTGATCCTTTTATCGTCCTTACAGCTAACTTGATGGCTATCCTCGGTCTACGGGCTATGTTTTTCTTACTGTCTGGAGCCGCTTCAAAAATGCATTATTTGCCTTATGGACTTGGGGCTATTTTAATTTTTATCGGTTTCAAAATGCTTATGCTTGACGTATTCCATATGCCAATTTGGATCTCATTAAGTTTTATCGTGATTGTCCTTTCAATTACAGCATGGCTTTCAATTCGTTATAGTAAAAAACATCATCAAACGACCTTATAAGGTCAAACTTTGTTGGATTCAATAAAGCCTTCATCTGAAGGCTTTATTTATATCATTAGATGAGCCATCTAATTCACAATGCTTAACTTAGGCCATCGTTCCAAAAAACATTTTGACTTAACCCTATGTTCAAAGACTCCACGTGAAACCAAACGATTATTCCACCTTAATTTTAAAGTAAATAAATCTTCAAGCCCCAAAGGGGCGAGAATTTCAATATGATTATTCTCCATTAATTTGATAGCGATTGCGGTTGCCGTTTCTGGCCAAAAACTCATAGCATGATGTACTGAAGTATATGGATCAATTTGAGCACCTTCATCAGTTCTGTACCAATGATGTACCAGAGCTTGATTTGTAATGTCCCAATGAATATTAGGATATCTATGTTGAAGTGCACCCTTTAAATAATTTCGTCTCTCATCCATTTTTTCTGAAGGATCAAAATAAATGACATCGATTTCAGTTTCAAAAATGGAATAATTTTGATTATGTAAATAAGACCAGATCCAATTTCGAATCAAGCCCGCACTAAAATAGGCCGCACTATCAATCTGCCGTAAACACTGTAAAAGTTCATAGATATCTGCATTAGATCGTATTAAATGGCTTAACTTCTCATATAAGTCCATGGGTGAATTCACTTTATATATTTTGATTAGAATTTAATATTTCCACTCAGCTCTCCAATTTTAAATGTTAAGAGACGGTTGGCAAAGATCTTGCATCATCTCCAAAGAAAAAAGCTCAGTAAATTTAGCGCAGCTCTTCGGAGCTCTTTTTTTAGGAAATGACGATGAATATGATTCCCGCATTAAATCCACTCAGTGCACCTTGCCAATGTAGTTTCGACTTACAAGATTGGGAAATTCTCGCGCAATATTGGTATCCAGTGGCTCGTATTCAAGATGTTTCAACCACACCACATCAGGTCACTTTACTTGATGTAAAAATGGCGATTTACCAAACTGACAATGGGGAAATTCGATTAGTGCGTGATATCTGCCCTCATCGTGGTGTACCTCTAAGTAAAGGATGGGTAGAGGGTGAAGAAATTATTTGCCGATATCACGGTCTAAGATTCGACCTTGCAGGGAAATGTACGAAAATTCCTGCTCAACCTGATTTAACTAAGATATCTGACCGTTTTAGTTTAACCCAATTTCCAGTAATTTTGAGATATGGACTGGTCTGGACTAGCTTGCATGGACGTGATTTTCAACACAATAATATTCCCCAACTTGACACTTGGGATCATCCTGATCATCAGTCTATTTTACCTCCATATGTTGATATTGCAGGCTCAGCAGGTCGTCAACTCGAAGGATTCATTGATGTAGCTCACTTTGCATGGGTGCATCACGAAGCTTTTGCAGATCGAAACAACCCAGTTGTACCGAAATACCATACTGAGAGAACAGACTATGGTTTAAAAACAATTTATATTAGTGGTGTCAGTAATTACCCGCATGCTTTGAATCACCTAGAGCCTGAAGGTTTTGAGTGGAAAAGAACTTTTGATATTTACCCACCATTTTCAGCAATATTAACTGTAGATTTTCCAGACAATGGGATTTTAAAAATCTTGAATGCGTGTTGTCCTGTATCTGTCAATCAAACCAGATTATTTGTTCCTTTGACGCGTAATTTTGATCAGACTGGAGATTTACAAGCAGTCTATGATTTTAATGCCCAAATTTTTGCTGAAGACCAAGATATCGTAGAATCGCAAAAACCTGAAGAATTACCACTTGATTTAATGATGGAAGCGCATTTTGAGGCTGATCGATCTTCGACTACTTATCGTCGTATTCTCGCAGAGTGGGGGCTCAGCAAACGATATACAGTTTAATTAAGATAGATCAGTTACAATCAACCGAAAAAATTAAAAGTGTAGGTTTTAAATGTCTTCTGTAGTTGCATCGACGGCGATTCGCGGTCGCTTCCTAGATATTCAGAATACGGTTGCCCAAGCGCGTGAAATTCACGACCAAGTGCGTTACGTAGAAGATGGTTTATTGATTACTCAAGCGGGTAAAATTCAATGGTTTGGTCGTTGGGAAGATGGGCAACAACAGCTCCGTCAGCTTGAATCCTCTATCCAAGTTGAGCATTACCCAGATCAACTGATTGTTCCTGGTTTTATCGATACGCATATTCACTTTCCTCAAACTGAAATGGTAGGTGCGTATGGCGAACAATTACTCGAATGGCTGAACACTTATACCTTTCCTACAGAAATCCAATTTCAAGACAAAGCTTATGCAGACCAAATTGCACACTTTTTTGTCAATGAGCTGCTGAAAAATGGCACAACGACTGCATTGGTTTTTTGTACAGTTCATAAAGAATCTGTTGATGCACTATTTGAAGCGGCAGAACAATACCAGATGCGTTTGATTGCAGGCAAAGTATTGATGGATCGTCATGCACCTGAAGCACTGACAGACACCGCTGAAAATGCTTATACAGATAGCAAAGAATTGATTGAGAAATGGCATGGTAAAGGTCGAAACCTTTATGCCATTACGCCTCGCTTTGCGCCTACCTCTACACCAGAACAATTAAAAAGAGCAGGGCAGTTAAAAACTGAATATCCTGATGTATATATTCATACTCATTTGAGTGAAAACACCAATGAAATCGCTTGGGTGAAAGAGCTTTTTCCTGAGCAAAATGGCTATTTAGATGTGTATCACCACTATGGATTAACAGGCAATAAATCTGTTTTCGCTCACTGTGTTCATTTAGAAGAGCATGAATGGGATTGTATGCATCAAACAAACTCTGCAATCGCCTTCTGCCCGACTTCAAACCTCTTTCTAGGAAGTGGATTGTTTCCATTGAAAAAAACCTGGGATAAACAAGTCAAAGTCGGTCTTGGCACAGACATCGGTGCGGGGACTTCATTTAATCAGCTTCAAACGTTGAATGAAGCCTATAAAGTTCAACAACTCCAAGGCGACAAATTATCTGCATTTGAATCGCTTTATCATGCGACCCTAGGTGGAGCAAAAGCATTAGCGCTCGAGGATAAACTTGGTAACTTTAATATTGGAAAAGAAGCGGATTTTGTTGTATTAAATTTGAATGCCACTGCATTACAAACATTAAGACAACAACGCGCTAAAAATATTGAAGATGCACTTTTCGCATTGTTTACCATGGGTGATGATCGAAATATTAAGGCGACTTATATTTATGGACAAAAAGCATATCAACAATCAGCATCCTAATGCTCAGACTCAACCACAACACCCAATTAAAAAATATGTGTTGATTGGTGCTGTATTCTTAGTTTGTGCTGTCGTACTAAAACGCGATGCGCATTAATAAACCATTAGTTTACATTTCGTTTTTTTAAAAAGGGTGCAACATTCAGGGATATGTTTTAAAATCGAAGCATATTTCAGGTGTTGCAGGTCAACACCTTTTTTAATTTTAGAATTGTTGTTTTAGGTATCTACCCATGACCATTGACATGAAAGTGTTGATTTCCGCTGAAGAAATTCAAGCGAAAGTTAATGAACTTGGTAATCAAATTAATGCTCACTATGCAAATAGTGATCGAGAATTGGTTCTTGTAGGCTTACTTCGCGGTTCAGTGATTTTCATGGCAGACCTATGCCGCACAATTGAAAAACCACACGAACTCGACTTTATGACAGTTTCAAGTTACGGCAGTGGAACGACTTCTAGTCGTGATGTTAAAATTCTAAAAGACCTTGATGGTGAAATTCGTGGTAAAGATGTTCTTGTCGTAGAGGACATCATCGATTCAGGCAATACGCTGAGTAAAGTGGTAGAAATCCTTGAAACTCGTGAGCCAAACTCTATCAAACTTTGCACGCTGATCAGTAAGCCTTCTCGAAGAGAAATCGACTTGGAAGTAGAGTTTCTAGGATTTGAAGTTGAAGATAAATTTATCGTAGGTTATGGACTAGATTACGATCAAAAATACCGTCACATTCCATTCATTGGTGAAATCGGTCTGTAATTTTTTTTAAGAAAGTGGCATATGCCACTTTTTTTATAAACAACAAAATAACAACAACATGTAGCGTGATTCTTCTTTTCAAACATCGATACATAATCAACTATATTTGAGCGACACAATAAAAATTCATGATAAAAAGGAGAACAAATATGTTTTCACTTATTGGAGCTATTCTTATCGGTTTTATAGCAGGTTTAATTGCTCGCGCAATTCATCCTGGTGACGATAAAGCAGGCTTCATCGTCACGACGTTATTAGGTATTGCTGGTTCATTACTTGCTACATATGGTGGACGCCTTCTTAATATTTATCCCGAAGGTTCATCGGCAGGTTTTATTGCTTCAGTCATAGGCGCAATTATCGTTCTGTTTATTTATAACCTCGTTACCAAAAAATCTTAATCAAAAAAAGCACCTTGTTAAGGTGCTTTTTCATTCCTATGACCTAGATTTTACAAGTTCAGCTCTTTCCAAATTTTTTCAATTTCTGAAGCTGGATAAGCGCCTGTTACCCTAAATCCATTTTCAAAAATAATTGCTGGCGTTCCTTGAACACCTAGACGACGTCCAAGTTCCAAATTTCGTTCAATAGGGTTTGAACAATCAGCTTGGGCTGTTGGTTGTTGATTCTTTTGTAAAAGGGCATTCCATGCAAACTCACGGTTTGCGGAGCACCAAACTTGTTTAGAGGGCTGGATCGATTGTGATTTAATTGGATACATAAACGTATAAATTGTCACATCTTTTAACTGGCTTAAATTATTTTCAAGCGTCTTACAATATGGGCAATTTGGGTCAGAAAAGATCGCGAGCTGACGCTTACCATTCCCCCTTACAGTCTTAATGGCATCTTGAAGTGGAAGTTGTTTAAAGTCGACTGAATTATGTTTCAGCACCAAATCACGTGTTAGATTTTTTTGATCTTCGATACGAATCATTGATCCAAAGAATAAATGCTTAGCTTCTTCATCAATATAAATAATCTGATTGTCTAAAGATCCGCTATAGAAACCTTTCATGTCAGTTTTTTGTAAATTTTGAATATTCAATTTTGGATGTTGCGTTTTAATTTTCTGCTGAAGCAATTCAATATTCGCAAAGCTAGAACTTGTAGACAGTGCAAGTAAAGCACTGATTAAAATTTTTTTATACATAAGTTGAGCATATGTTTGATGGATATTATTGCTTATTCTAATCTTCTACTTTCTACAAAGATCAGTTTTTATGTAATTTTAAACCTCATAAATTGTTTCACGTGAAACCAAATATGACAGTTGCATTTTAACTGATTGAAGATAATTGACTCATGCTTAACAGTCGACATAGACTAATGAATCATCGTATCAGCACTGCTGTTCTATAAGACAAATAATGAATGAAAACCAATCGTGGCGAGATTTTATTCTCGTAAGTATCGCACTCTGTATCGGCACCATTGGAACAGCGCTTGCTAGCCCACTTTATCCAATTTACCAAGAATTATGGGGGTTAAACCCGAGCGATATCACCTTTATTTTCGTTTCCTACATGCTAGGGTGCCTGACCACCTTACTGTTTTTGGGCAGAACCAGTAATACCATTGGTTATGTAAAAACTATGCAACTTGGGCTCATTTTTATCACCATTGGCTTGTTAATGTCTATCTTTGCGAGTGATGTCATGTCTCTCTCATGGGGAAGATTTATCATTGGTATCGCATCTGGATTGATGACAACATCTGCTCTTATTGGGCTTATTCAAACTGTTCCAATTTCCCATAAACAAATTGCACCACAATTAAGCTCAATCATTACTGCTGTTGGATTTGGTTTAGGTCCTTTATTTGGGGGATTTTTTGCTGAATTTTTTGCATATCCTTTGGTAATACCTTATGTACCCATTGTGATAGGTTCAATATTTTGCTTCTTTAGTCTATTTACACTCAAACCTATACCTTTTGATGTGCAAAAATTTAATTTTGCTCCCAAATTATTAACACCACAATCACATGATCGCACTCAATTTTTTATACTGAGCTTGACTGCATTTGCTGTTTTTGCAGGATTTAGTTTATACGCCTCACTATCTCCTTCATTTGTTAAAGACATTTTGCCTTGGCACGGTCCACTGATTAGTGGTTCTGCCATTACTGTCATTTTACTGATTTCAGCTGCGACACAATTTTTTTCAAGATCAATCAAACCGCAATCCAGCCTATTACTCGGTATCATGACTTGCTTCATGAGCGTGATCGCTTTATTCCTCTGTATGGAGTTTAAAATTAGCTGGTTATTTTTCCTAAGCGATGGTCTGTTTGGGATTGGACATGGCTTAGCTTTACTTGGGGCTTTCGGACTTATTCATCACATGACCACACCTCACAATCGAGCCGCCGTCATGTCTACTTATCTCTTTATCGGCTATCTCGGAACGATTCTACCCATCCTAGCAGTAGGATATTTAGCTGACCATTTTGGGCTTACAAATGCAGTGATTTGGTTCTGTATTGCAATTTCAATTTTATTGATTGTTTTATTCATAAAGCAGATGATGGTTAAGCCAAGCAAGTTACCTTTAGCAAATTAACCAAAAAGCCCATTACTGAGCTTTTTAAACCACAGATAAAAACTCGTTTACTTCCCGATACAGAATGTAATCTTAGTTATATTTTTAATATAAATTAATAACTTATAAGTTTAATTAAAACCTAGTGCCTAATAGGTGACTGATTATGTCATCACTAGGAACTTTTTAAGCTGTTCCCCTTATTGGTGGCTCAGGTAGGATCAGATTTAGAATCCTATCCTTTGTGAGTGATTTTGAGGTACTCACTTGGTCAGTTTTAAAATGTGAGCAAGATTGACCATACCCCCCAGTGGGGGTAATCCTATGTTCAGGTTATTTATAGCAGTAAACCGCTCCAATAATCATGCTGTAATTCTATTGGGATTTTAAGCCTTAAAACCACAGTGAATATATCCCTCGTGCGCGCGCGCGTAGTTGTTCCGAAACACAACGCAATTTTGCGCTGTCCTACTTCAGAAAACTTCAGTTTTAAAAATACAAAACCTGATAAAACCTGAGATTCAGAACGGCGTACCTGTTAACAATTGTTGACATTCAAAACGCTGCACCTGTTATCAATTGTTATGGTTTGGACTACTACAAAACACTACTTTCCACTGGCTGCTCGGACTTAGGATTGAACTTGTTAAAACTTGTTATTCAGGATATGCACAGAACGGCCCTGATTGCTCGATATAGCCATGTTTTAGAAATGATGTACCTTTATCAAGTCTTAGCCTAAACCTCACAAAACCTCACATTTAGAACGCCGTAGCTGTAAGCAATAGTAAGCACCTTTAACTTTATTTTAACTTTTAACTCAAACAGGATTTTTTTGCTGGTGCGGTTTGGAGTGGTATCCGCTTTGGGTCAATCCATAAGTTATGAACTCCCCCCTTGCTATATAATCGTATATACGATATATTGAATGAAGAATCTACTAAGGGGTATACAATGACGAACAAGACTAAAACTTATGATGCTAGTGATATGCACGACCTAGCTTCATTAGCTGAATCAGATATGAACTGGATGTGTACAGCTATCAGCCATATCAGAAAAGAAGTAATGAAGTTAAACAAGCTGGCAGAAAGTGGAAAAGAAGTCAGCCAGTATCATTTTTCTGAAATTGTTACTCAACTAGATATGTATGAATATTTAGCAGAAGACCGCCACCGCAACCATGCTAAAGGGGCAGAAGCATATAAGGCTGAGTGGGAAGCTGCCAAACAAAAGGCCAGTGCATGAACAAGCCTAACGACACGCCCAAAACTCGCTATGAGAAAAAGCGCAAGCAAAAGCTAGTCAGCTTCAATACTGAGAATTCACACGATGCCGATCTATTGGCCCATGCTAATAAACTGGATGATTTTAGCGGATGGGTTAAAGAACAATTGAATGAAGACATGAAGGAAAAGAACAGCTCACAATAGTGGGCTTTTTTAATGCCTTAAATATACATAGTCTTATGCCACGCTTTACGCTCTTAATAATTATTTAAACCTGATCAATCTGACTGAGATAATTCACTAAGAATATCGATATAAAATTATATTTTTTATTTGGCCGAAACATCGTATAAGGCATATCGTTTTGATGTGGTAACAGGAAATCGGATATACAGGTTTTGATGTGGTAACAGCATTTTTTTGATGTAGTAACATAGTCCACGTATATAAAATGATCAAAAGTACGGACATGGGGTATACGGTCATAATTTTGGTATCCATCCATAAAAATAGAAATATCAACCTGACAAAACCTGACACTTTTCCCAGTATAAAAAACCTATCAAAACCTGTTATTTGAAAGTAAGTGATAGTAAGTATTTGAACCTCACAAAACCTAACCTTTGAACTTGATAAAACTTGAAATTAGAACCCAGCAAAACCCAACGCTAGAACCTCATAAAACCTGATATTAGAACCCTATTTTCTGATGAAAATATCAGTATAAAATGTATAAAAATCATGTCAAATTTGCATGTAAAAAATTAAATAAATTATTGAATTAATAAATAAATTTAAATAATAGTATGGTAAAATTAAGAATAAATTTTGTGGGAGAAAATAGCAGTCTATTAAGGCTAATTTACTAAAAATTTTGAATAGCTAAAAGAGGCTATTAATCACTAAAAAAGTAATTTTAAAAACAGGAGAATGCTTATGCCAATCGCAGCAGCAACAATAGGAACAAAACTTGCAGTAGGAATGGTAGGTGCCAGTGTGGTTGGTGGTGCTTTATCATCCAGGGCACAATCAAAAGCAGCACAATCAGCATCAAACGCCCAAATTCAAGCCTCGGAAATGGGAGTTGAGGAACAGCGCAGACAGTTTGATGAGGTTCAAAAACTCTTAAAGCCTTATGCAGATGCTGGTTTGGGTGGTCTAGCAGCTCAACAGGATCTACTCGGAATCAATGGAGCAGATAAGCAACAGACTGCTATTGATGGAATTAACAATAGCGCTGAAATGCAAACCTATTTGCAGCAAGGTGAAAACGCTATTTTGCAAAATGCATCAGCTACTGGCGGATTGCGCGGGGGGAATACTCAAGCAGCATTGGCGCAGTTCAGACCGCACTTGCTTAACCAATTAATCAATCAGCGTTATCAAAACCTAGCAGGCATGACTGCGCTAGGTCAGAACGCAGCAGCAGGGACAGGTAATGCTGGCATGCAAACAGCTAGCAATATTTCTAACCTGTATCAACAGTCTGGTGCAGCACAAGCGGGTGCGGCTTTAGCAAAAGGTCAGGCAAGTACCGATATGTGGAATGGTGTATCACAGGCAATCGGTCAAGTTAGCGGTATGAAGATGATGGGCCTATTTTGATTAAAGAGAGATGCCAATAAACCCCACTGTTGCCAAATACATGTGGGGTTCTTCTATACATCAGGAAAGCACTTAATAATGCTTTTTTTTAATTGTCCCAATTTTTTCCATTAGCACCACAGTTACGTTCGATAGAATTCATGGCTTCTTCAGTTGTATATTGCTTAGAACGCCATCCATCAATATTTGCTTGTATAAGTGCTCGACAATTCTTAGGTAATCCATAATCGCCATAGGTAGGCTTACTATTAGGATTTCCGCAACCAATCAAGATTAATGGCAACACTGAAATTAATATTATATTTTTCATAATCATACTCTTATTCAAATAATTAAGTTAATGATACAGAAGTCTTGCTAATCGTAAAACTCGCTTAACTTATCAAACCTGGTAAAACCTGAAATTAGGGCGGCAAGATTACGGCATGTTTGAACCTAACAAAACCTAATATTTGTTTTACGTAGTTTTACAAGGTAGGCATCCATTAAATACGGTTAAAACCTTGCTCTATTTAAATTTGAGCGTGGTTTTGATGGTCTTTTTGATGTGGTGCTGTAAAACAAGAAATTAGGGGGGGGTTACTTTGATGTACTTTGATGAAATCAAGCAACCATCAAGAAACGGTAAACCTTGCTGTATACAGCCTTGAAGCTGTTTTGAGGGTCTTTCTCCTGGTGTCCTATCAAAGAAATTAAATAAACGCCGTAGAGAATAATTTAAGGCTGTTTTGTTGTACGTAGTTATACGGAATCAAAGTTATTAAATTGCTGTATGCCTTGCTGTACGTGCCTTGCACTGTATTTGATGCAAGTGAGCTGTAAAGCAAAAATCACTTGATTAGATTTAGAATCCAGTCAAGATTTAGGTAGACAAAAGCGTATTTCTTGTTTGACGTAGTTAGACGAACTGCATATTTACTTAAACCGCCGTATGCCTTGTATGGCTTGGCTTTCAGTGTATTTTTATGGGTGCTTTTATCAGTACCTTGTCCAACAAATATAAAATGTGTGCCATGTCAGATTTAAGACTGTTTACTGATACGTACTGATACGGATTTTGTACGACGTAGAACGACAAAACAGGGGGTAATTATTCCATTTATATCTTTTGCGAAACTCACCCTATGAAAGAAGCATTTTTATCTAATTAGACTGCTTCGATCTAATCATATCTAAAGCATCTACATGCTATCTATGTCATGTTGATAAGATGGCGATATAACGAACAATGATAAAAAATTACCTTTGCTGATAAGTTATGCACTTTTCAATGCCTAATATGGTTATACTTTTTTTAAAAACTGGCATTTAGGTTGATATAAATGGTTAATAATGATCTTAATAAATCGAGAGTAGATCGACAAAATCTTCTAAATAATGATGTAGCTTTAAATGAGTTAAGAGTTCATTTAGGATTGACTGGTTTAGTCTTTGAAGATGACGTCTGGTTTACTAACGCCCAAGTTGCCGACTTCTTTAACGTTAGTAGAATGACTATTAATCGATATGTTAATAACTATAGTGATGAGCTTTTACATAATGGTTATGAGGTTTTGAAAGGGCAAAGATTAAAAAATTTCAAAGACTTATTCGGTGATTTAATTTATTCCGATTTAGAAATTGACCTTTCACAGAGTAACATTGATGTTACTCATGAAGATAAATTTGATAATAAACAAAGACTTGCACGTATGAAAAGTTTAGGAGTTTTTAATTTTCGTGCATTTTTAAATATGGCTATGCTATTAAATGAAAGTGAACAGGCAAAGCATTTAAGAGGTGTAATGCTCGATATCGTACTGGATACGTTACATAAAAAAGCAGGTGGAAGTACCAAATACATCAATCAAAGAGAAGAAGATTTTTTACATGCCGTACTGAAAGAGCCTGAATATAGAAAAGAATTTACTCAAGCACTTAATAACTATTTGGAGATGGGGAATTACAAATACGCTGTTTATACAGATAAAATTTATCAGTCTATTTTTAAAGAAAAATCAAAAGAGTACAAGGCCTTATTAAACTTGAGCTCTAAAGATAGGATTAGAGATACCTTTTATGCGGATATTTTGAGCCTAGTTTCCTCATTTGAAAACGGTTTAGCGTATGAAATGAAAAAAGCATTTGAAAAAAAAGGTCAAAAGTTAACACCAAAAGAATTGAATGAATTATTTGAGGAATATGCAGCTCATCCTGGTAATAAGCCTCAATTAGAAATGGCTAGAACAAGAATGGCAAGTAGAGATTATGGATTAAGGCAAGTGATACATGATAATTTGGAAGAATACATAACAAATTTAAGTAGTGATGAGTTTCAGCGATTCTTGGGTGAAAGTAGTAAAACAATTCAAGAACGTATTGAAGAAAATATAGATGTTTTTAAGCGTCTAAAAGATAGGTAACTAATTTATGAGTATTATCTATCTTAATTTGCATTATTTAGTCTGTGAGCATGACCGGGTAATTGATCAGTCGGGCGGGCTACATGGAGTAAAGGATATAGGTGCAATAGAAAGTATCTTATTTCATATTCAAAATGATGACTATTACCCAACGTTAGAGATAAAAGCAACACACTTATTTTACGGCGTTAATAAAAGTCATGCTTTTAATGATGGTAATAAGAGAGCATCCTTGATTGCAGTAACACATTTCCTTCAATTGAATGGCTATGGCTTTTTGGTTGGGTCAATGATGAGAGATTTTGAAAATATTGCAGTTTATATAGCTGAAAATATTGTGGATAAAGAGTTTTTAGAAAAATTAATCTGTTCATATCTTGAGTATGCGGAATTTCAAGAACATCTTAAGCAAGAACTTATTTCAAAACTAATGCAACACTATTCATAAATTATAGCCCCATCAAAGGGGCTTATAAGCATCAAAGCAATTGCAGCTCATCGGCTCGAATCTCGGTTATTTCCCGATCCGTTCCTTTACTGTCTTTCCACTTCCTTGTACGCAAGCTGCCCTCGATATAAACCTTTCCGCCTTTCTTGAGGTACTTACTGGCAATCTCGGCTAATCGGTTGTTAGTGGTGATTCTGTGCCACTCAGTCGCTTCTTTGCGCTCTCCAGTGGCCTTGTCTTTCCAAAACTCAGTAGTTGCAACGCTGAATGTCGTAATGCTGCCACCGTTGGGAAATTGTTTAGTTTCAGGGTCACGGCCTAATACACCCATCACAGTTACTTTGTTTACGTTTGGCATTGGCTTAAATCTCTCTAAATTTTCTCAGAATGTCTATTTTTCATGGGTAAATTAGGTAACATGGGTAACATCCTTGCTATGACAGCGTTTCAGGGTGTTACCTATATTTTTTTGCTTGGGTAACGATGGGTAACATAGGTAACAAATGAGGGAAAATTTAGAACTTGTTACCTCTGTTACCTGTTACCATTTTCAATAGGTAACGCCTGTAAGCCTTTATTCATGCGGTTGTTACCTGTGTTACCTCTGTTACCTTCGTTTTTTACTATTCCCAGCTAAAAATAGCCTCTTTGACGGCGTAAACCTTCACTGCGTTTTTCCGTGATGGGATTCTTGCGGTCTTGCTGGTCTTGCCTGTGTCATGCTCAAGTAGGTTGTAAGCTAGTAAGGCCCTTGCTGCTTTGCGACTGTCATAGCCTTTGCAGACTTCATTTTTAAACTGCTCAGGCAATACATAAAATATCTTTTCGCCGTTCTCCATTTTCCAGTAGCCGACACGGTTATTGATACGCTCGATATGATCGGGATCGGGTGTAATCGCTTCAAAACGACTTGATTCATTCGCCTCAAAAAATGCTTTAACATGGGTCACAATTTCCCGATTCTCATAATCTCCGACCTGCTCAAAACTGCCCAGCCATTGATTAAATACCTTTTGTACGGCGTTAAACGCTGTGCCTGTTTTCCAGCCTGTAATATTGGCCTTTGTTGCCAGCTCTCCAGCCGTTGCCACCAATGCAAAGTAGTTAGCCACTCGGACAATATGCCCTTGCGACTGGTTCAAGGTTAAGACTTGGCGATACTGGTCTAAAAGCTCTCTAGCTTCGTCCATGCGCTCGCCTTTGTTGCTGGTCAGATACTCAAGCCATGCAATGCCAGCCACGCCGTAGCAGTCTGCCATGCGTTTACTCAGTTCAATCGCTTGTTTTGGTGCATCCTCTGCAAAGTCTATACTGTCAAAAATACCGTACTCAGACTGATCTATATCAATATCAGCCAAGCGTATTTCTTGTCCCAGCTTAGTCTTTTGGCCTTGCTCGCTCATAATGTCTTTAAGGCTTTTCTCCCCACTGGATAAAAATATAACTTTCCACTGGTGCATAGGCTTTGCTGTGATTTGCTTAGTCATGCGACCTTTGCCCATGCCATTTGCAAGCATATAAACAATGTTTCCTAGCTCTTTGGGGTTCGCTATCTCTCCGATTTCATCCAGCACTAAAAAACCATCATTGTGCATATAGGCTGTATTCTCTAAGGCGTTTCCTGTGGCTCTCCATGTCCTATAAAACTGCTTTGGATTGCCCCACACGGAACTCGCAAGGTTTAAGGCTGTGCTTTTCCCTTTGGATGAACCACCTTTGATATGAAAGCCACCGCCTTGTTGGTTAAGAGGGTCTAGCAATTGCCCAGCAAAGGCCGTACACAATGAAAAAGCCAATAAGCTATGATTCTCTGCCAATTGCGCTACATTACTTCGCTATTGCTCTAGTGTGCCTTTGCTTTGATAACGGTTATCTAGGGCATTGTTAGCCTGATAAACAATTAAATCACTGCTGCTTTGTCCGATCTGCTTATGAGGTAGTACAAATACGTCATCATGCCAGCCGACCCGATCCACGCATAAGGCATATTGACCTGTTTGATAGCTCATTAAGTAGCATTGAAAAAGGTTTCTTGCTCGTTGGTCAGGTGCAATCATTACACCCTGATAAGACAATGCTTTGCGAAGGTCTGCGCCGTCCGTCTGGAATAGCTCCATAGATAGGGCCTGTGTGTGTTCTACCTCGTTGTCATCCTTCCACTTGAGCAATACACCCCAGTTATTACTAGAATCATCTCTAGTCTTAGCAACAACCAATACAGGGCTTGAAATAAAACGCTTTTGGCTTATGCCGTTCTTATCTTCCTCAACAAAATATAAGCCTGCCTCTGTGATGTGGAAATGTCCGTTTTCCCATTTCATCGGTTTAGCCAGGTGGCCTTTGGGTAAAATACTTTTTACTGGTAAAGCCTCTATCGCTTCATCAATAAATGCCAGCACCTCACTTACGCTTTCATGCTGGGTCAATTCGATCTGAAATTCACTTACACCAATTTTTAAATACTGGCATAGCAGCCTAACTGCCGTGTTTTGCTCCAGCTTTTTAAATGGCTCAAGGTGCATTTGCTCAATTCTGACAGGTAAATAAAGCTGCTTATAGCCTGCCTGTGATAGCTGATTAATAACGAACTGTATTTGTTCAAAATCAAACGGCTTTAGTTCTGTTTTATGGTTGCTGCATAGGGTAGGCAATACGACCAATACAACGGCGTAGCCAGTCTGTGCGACTTTAAAGAATGCCTCTAGGCTGTACGTGATAATGACAGGTTGGGCATGGTCAAAATCGCCATACCTTGCAAAACCTCTAGCCAATCCATCAGGCATGACAGCCACACGCTGCCCATCTTGCATGACAGCACATTGAACAAGCTCCATTTGCCCATCATAGACAGGCACAATCAAAGGCTTTTCATAAGTAACGCCGTTTATATCCACATTACCATCATCAACATAGATCGGCTGCTCAGGACTGCCAAAACGCTGTATTAATGGATGTGATGAATAAGCATCATTAAACGATACAAGCTGCGTACATTCGTTTAAAATGGCTTCGGGTGTTATTAGTTCTTTGGGGTGGTCATAATCAAGCATTGTGACTGCCCCCTCAACAACATTAACCGCACTTTCTAATGATTCATTTTTCATTATTGGCCTCACTGCACACGGTTGATATGGATATTTGAATTAATCAAAACGCCGTCATTTGATAATCCGACTTGCTGGCGGTTATCCATCATCTGCAATAAACGCTGTTCTGCTTCTTCAAAGCTAATGCCGAAATGCTTTGCAATGTCCTCTAACTGGTACATAGGTTCGCCGTCATCCGTGTAACCGCTTGGCGGTGGCAATAGGTTCAACTCTTTTGCCTTTTGGTGCATCTCTGCTTTGATATGCTCAGGCGTGTAGTGCATTGTCAAAATAAGGGCCTGCTCAGTGATGGGGTGGTGTTCCCCATACTGCTCAAGCATTGCTTTGTAATGGTCAAAGGCTTTGAAAAATTCAGGGTTTACATGTTTATTCATGGCCTACCCCCTCAAAAGTTAGCTGTAAATTAGCTTTGCATGTTTCAATGCGGACGGCGTTTAAATGCTTTTCATGTTTACGGCGGTGCATACCCAGGCTATGAAATGTACCTTTATCCTTAGATACTTTTTCCTGCATACATAGGCGGTTCAGTTCTTCATAGGCTGTCTGCCGTGCTACATAACTCCCAGTCTTGCGGATGCTCGGCAATACCTCAGCAAATACCCAGTTTTGGAAATTCAATGCTTCTTTTTTATTAGATCGAAAAATAATGCGATAAAGGTTAGGCTCATTAATGAACTTGAGCTTTTGAGTACCGCCATTTGTAAGGATGTGGCAATCTGCCATACCCTTTGAATCTAATTCACGTAATAAGCGTGATGTTCTGCTTACCGACAGGACATTACATACGTCAGTCAAACAAAATAAAGGCTCGTTGGTATTGCTCAAGACAACACGAACGCCTTGTTCATTGAAATTAAAAATAGATGGGTTCATGCTGCCACCTCTTTAACAAGCTCATACCGTGCATGTCTGCCAATGCCTGACTTATTGCGCTCGTTATGGGTCACAATGTCATAGCCTGCATTGCGTAAACGCTGAATAATTGCGCTCAGGCGGTAGCAGTTGAAAAGGTCGATAGCCTCAGCCTGTGAAATGGTCTTGCCTTGCTTGAGGTGTGCTAGGACTTGTTTTAATTGGGTGTTGTTCATGTTCTTATGCTCCCATTCCTGACAGTGCATCGGTCAACTTGTGAATCGTTCCGATGTGGATTATCAGAACGTCCTTAACGCCTGATTTCTTCACCATGTCAGCATGTTCACTGAGTAGCTCTTTAATCGTTCCGTTAAAGCCTTTAACCTCTAAAAACTTCATAGCTTCATCATTTACGATTAAATCTGCTTCCTGATCCGCTTCGCCAGTCGGACAATATGAAGCAAGGGCATAGGCGTATAGATCGGCTGGGTCTGTAATACTCAAGGTTTCCAGTGCCAAGCGTAAAAAGATATTTAGCTTGCTGGCCTCGGCTTTTAGGTAGTCATCAATTGAATAAGGCTTAGAAAATACCTCTGCACCTAATTCGGATGCTCGGATAGAAACATGGTCGAGTAGGTCGATAGCCTGTTCGATCTGTCTTGCATTGGCTTCGGTTTTATCTTCATCTGTGAAGTAATCAAGGGCCAAGCAAGTGAAGTCGGACACATCAATAAAAAGGTTTTTTATCTGCTCGCCGTTTACTTCATGGCTGATCTGCTCAAGTTTTCTTTGTGCCTGCTGGGTGATGCTAATTGCATCTTGTAGCGTGAACTCCATAGCTCAAGCCTCCATCGTTGCAATGGCTGCTTTGTGGCTTGCTATGCGTTCATTAATCCACTGGTCTACATCAGATTCAATCCAAGCGACACGGCGTTCGGAAATATTGACTGCTTTCGGGAACGTGCCTTGTTGCATCATTGCGTAAATTGACGATGCACCTAAGCCAGTTTTTGCCTGCACTTCTTTACGGCGGATTAAACGGATAGTTTCGTTTTGTTGCTTTTTAGATGTAGTCATCTAAACATTCTCCAATAGTGGAAATGCCTAGACACAAAATAGAAATAGGAATGTAATTTTTATAAAAAAACTAAGTTTTATTAAATGGATATAGCAATATATAGCTATTCAATAGTGTTCAATGACTAACAATGAATGTTCGGGTATATGAACATTCTTATTGACTTATGTCATGTTTGAACTACTATAAAAGCGTTCATCAATGTTTATCATTGTTGATCAAAGTACAAAAACTTAGTTTTTAATCGTTTTACATTTCTAAGATTCCTTAGTTTTGTGTCCTGCCAGACGGCGGTTAAAAATTAATGGCGTTTAGTAATTGGCGTTACTAAAGCCATCTGTTCCATGAAAAGGGTCAAGCATTGGCGTGTTTGACCTTTTTCTTTCTTTCCTACACTCATTAGACATAAATGCTTCTTAATGAATGTATTAGATTTCTATGTTTTACTTTATAAGAGTTATGCTTAAATGGCTACCTCTTTACCCAACAAGTGCGTTAATTGTTGTCGCGAAGAAAATTTAAGTATTTGAAAATAAAAGAAATGTTATTTTAAAATCATATCCTAATGATGAATAAATATACATTTAATACTTCACTTTAGTTGGTTTGAATTGCTTTTAGTTGCTTTGAGCTGCATTCCCTTTCCGAAAGAACACAATTAGTTACAATATCACCCAATACGTTTTGTCTTAACAGCATTAAAGAAAATTAGATTTGGCTCATAAATCACGCTAAAAATATAATTACTCCATTTCTGCATCATCTCTGTACGCTCTTTTTCATACTTAGCCTTGTTATAAATACCTCTTACACCTTTGGCTGTATGGTTTAAGCAAGCCTCGATTGCATCACTATTAAAGCCTTGCTCGTTTAAATGAGTGCTGGCCGTTCTTCTCAAGTCATGCACTGTAAACGGTGGCAAGTCTGTTAATGCCAGTGCTGCCTTTTGCGCCGTATTAAATGCGTTATGGCTGATATGAGTACCTGACTTTCTGCCTACAAATACAAAAGGCTCATTGCCTGCAATCGCTTTAAGTTCCTTAAATATCTCTATAACCTGATCTGACATATAAACGACCATTTCACGGCTATGACCTGTCGCACTGTCAGCCTTTGTTTCAGGGATAAGCCATATACGGCTATCAAAGTCGATATGCTCCCACTTGGCCCTCAATAGCTCTGACTTTCTAACCAATGTAAGCAATGACAGTAAAAGGCCCAATTTTCTAGGTCGATAAATTCTTGAGTTTAGGAGGGTGGTGTAATAGATGCGGATTTCATTTGTACTTAAATATCTATCTCTAGGCTTTGCCTTGTGTACGTGCCGTGATGGGATAGCCAAAACAGGGTTATAAGGTACAAGGCCTAAAGTCATTGCATAATCAAACATGCGCTTTAATAAGCCTCTAACTTGGTTAGCTGCTGCATCATATCCCTGTTCTTTTTTGCGCCATATAGTACGGCGTATATCTTCAATACTGACCTGATCTAATGGAATGTGGCCCATCATGGGATAAATGTCATTGCTCAGGCATAAAACCATGTTGTAAGGGTCTTTACGGTCTTTTTTAATAACTTCTTTTAAATAGCGTTCGCCGTAGTCCTTAAACAAAATGCCTTTAGGTTTTGTCTTATCTTGTTTGGGTGAAATACCTTTAGCCACCAATGAGGCTGATTCATCCCTGATCTGTCTAGCGTCCTTCAATGACAAGTCAGGATAACGACCTATAACAAGCCGTTCCTGCTTGCCTGCCAGTGAATAACGATAGTGCCACGACTTAACGCCTGATTCCTTAACCTCAATAAACAGCCCATTATTCAGCTTGTCTTTAACTGAATATCGCTTGTCCTGTGGTTTAAGGTTTTGAATCTCTCTATCAGTAGAGAAAAACAGGCCGTTTATCTTTGGCATGATTCTAGTCACTCAGGGATAAAAATAAGGTTTTATTGTCACGTAGCTATTAGGTGACTAAAAAAATCATAGCACTAGATGAACGTATAGAACATATTGGAACAATAAAAAGGCATAAAAAAAGCACTAAGCTATTAAAACTTAATGCTATTTAATTATCATTGGAACTTATTAGAATTTACTGAAATATAGACTTAAATTGAAATTACTTTCCGATACAGAAAGAGCCAAAGATTTTTCCGAGTAAATCATCCGCACTAAAATCACCAGTAATTTCACCTAATGCATTCTGTGCGAGACGTAACGATTCTGCGACAAGCTCTCCTGCATGGTAAACAACAAGTTGTTCACGAGCTTCCGCAAGATAAGATTGAGTGCGCTTCATTGCGTCTAGGTGGCGTGTTCTTGCAATAAAGGTATCTTCTTCAGGCTGAAAGCCTGCATGTGCTGTAATCGCATCTACAAGCGATTGAACACCCATTTCTTGCTTGGCTGAGACCGTAATGTGTCTAAAGCCTTGGAGATCAGCAACTTTAGCTTCACTATCTACTAAATCACATTTGTTAGCGATTAAAATTAAGCGTTTAGGATCGATATAATTAGCAAAGTAAGTATCTGCCAAATGCATCGGATCTTCACCTTGACTCAAATCGTAAACCAAGAGTAGGAGATCAGCATTTTCTATTTCTTTAATCGCTCGACGAATACCTTCCTTCTCAACAATATCTCCCGTTTCACGCAGACCTGCTGTATCCGTCAGGGTAATTGGCAAACCATTTAGGCTTATTTTCTCGTGTAGTACATCACGCGTTGTACCTGCAATGTCCGTTACAATCGCGCGCTCAACACCAGCCAATGCATTCAATAAACTCGATTTACCTGCATTGGGTTTCCCTGCAATCACCACTTGTAAACCTTCACGCAGAAGTTGACCTTGGCGTGCTGATTGTTGTACTGCACCCACTGATGCTTGCACATCTTCCAATAACGCTAAAATTTTTCCATCTGCAAGAAAATCAATTTCCTCTTCAGGAAAATCAATCGCCGCCTCAACATGTAATCGTAAGTGAATGAGTTTTTCTAATACTGTATTTACTTTGGCCGAAAATGCGCCTTGCAATGAACGTACTGCAGAACGAGCAGCTGCTTGTGAAGTAGCATCAATTAAATCAGCGATTGCTTCTGCTTGGACTAAATCCATTTTTCCATTTTCAAAAGCGCGCATTGAAAACTCACCCGCTTTTGCTGCAATTGCACCTAGCTCTAACAGTCGGCCCAATAATGTATTTTGAATCACTGGTCCACCATGACCTTGTAACTCAACTACATCTTCACCCGTAAAAGAATTCGGATTTGGAAAACAAATGACCAACCCTTCATCCATGACTTGCCCATTCGCATCAAGGAATTGACGAAATGCAGCATAACGAGCAGGTCCGAGTGCCTTACCAGTTAAAGCCTCTGCTATGGCATATGCCTTAGGACCAGACAGTCGAATTACACCTACACCTCCACGACCTGGCGGTGTTGCAATCGCAGCAATAGTGGTTTGATGTTGTAGGTTCGTCATTGAATTGATCTCAAAGCTAGGCAAAAAAAATCCGCCTAAGGATATCACCTTAAGCGGATCGATTCAGCTACTAACAAAACTTAGTTCGTAGATGCTGTATCTTCTTTTGCTAAGCGAGCTTTCTCAACACTCTTATTAATCAGACCTTGCTGAAGAATCGTGATCAAGTTGTTGACAATCCAGTAAAGCACAAGTCCAGCAGGGAAGAACAATAAGAATACCGTGAAAATAATCGGCATAAACTTAAAGACTTTTGCTTGCATTGGATCTGTCGGCTGTGGGTTCAACATTTGTTGAACATACATCGTCACACCCATCAACAATGGTAGGATAAACCATGGGTCCATTGCAGATAAATCTTGAATCCAACCTAACCAAGGAGCGTGGCGTAACTCAACAGACTCCATGAGCACCCAATACAAAGCCAAGAAAATTGGCATTTGAAGAAGTAAAGGTAAACAACCAGATAATGGATTGACTTGTTCACGCTTATAAAGTGCCATCATTTCTTGTGAGAAACGCATACGGTCTTCGCCGAACTCTTCTTTCATGCGTTGCATTTCTGGTGCAATCACACGCATTTTCGCCATAGAGCGATAGCTCTTAGATGAAAGAGGCCAAAGAATAAGTTTCACAAGAATTGTCAACAGAATAATTGACCAACCCCAGTTTCCAACAATGCCGTGGAAGAATTGCAAACCTAAGAATAGCAATTTCGCAATTGGCCATAACCAACCATAATCAACCGTTTGATTTAAACCAGTTGCCAAGTCTTTTAATTCAGATTGAATTTTTGGACCTGAGTAGAATGTTGCATCAACAGTCATTGTTTTGCCAGCTGGTACATTAATGGTAGGCGAAGTAAAGCCAATGATATTCATACCATCAGCAGATTTACGTGACTCCATTTTTGCAGAATACGGCTGGTTACCGAAGTTACCAGGCACCCAAGCACTTACAAAGTAATGCTGAACCATTGCAACCCAACCACCTTGAGTCTCAACACTTAACTTTTCTTCATTAAAATTATCAAATTTTAATTTGTTATAGTGCTCATCAGGTGTACCCCAAGCACCACCTAAATAAGTGCCCAGCGTAAAGATTCCTTGATCAGTTTTACCTGGATCTTCAGAATTGTCACGTTTGATCTGACCAAACATTTGACCTTGCCAGTTTTGCTGACTACGGTTAATCACTTGATAACTTACGTTAACTGGATATGCACCTTCTTGGAAAGTGAACGTTTTGATGATTTCAACACCATCAGCCGTTTTTAATACCATTGGTACTTTTAACACTTTCTCAGCTTCACCATCTTTATTGGTGGTTGCTTGAGCATCAGCTAAAGTATAAGTCGACTTTTCAAACTCAAATGTTGGACGTCCACTACGGCTACTGTCAGGTCCATTTAAACCAATTAAACCTGATTGAGCGACATAAGTACGTTTCTCATCATTTTCAAGCATAACGAACGGTTGTTCACTATTTTTACTTTTATCATGATTGAGTAGTTCAACACGGACAATGTCACCACCTTTAGGGTTAATCCAAAGATGATATAAATCAGTTTGAACAGCAACTAATTGTTGATTTGCTGTTGCAGGTGTAGTTGTGTCTTGTTGTTCAGCTGCAATATTTGCTTGCGGTATATCAGTTAAACCCGCTGTCGTTTGGCTCGTTGGCAGATCAGCAGAAACATCTTGGGCAACGACGGCAGCAGGTGCTGTCGCAGCAGTTGTTTCAGTTTGACCATAGTCTTTTTGCCAAGCAAGAATAAGCAAATATGCGGTGACAAACATGGCCCCGAGAATTGCAAACCTGGCCCATTGTTGCATATCGATTACCCCAATTGGTTAGAGTGATTTTTGGTTCAATAAACGCTCACGCAAGGGTACAGTAACGTGAGTCATTTGAGAATCTATTTGCTGAAATGAAATAAAACGAATTGCTTTTTTGGGAACAGGATCATATCCACTTCCACCCCACGGATGGCAACGACAAATCCGTCGCGTTGCATACCAGACACCTTTAATCGGGCCATGTATATGAATAGCTTCTAACGAGTATTGAGAACAAGTTGGGAAATAACGGCAACGAGGTCCAAGGAGCGGACTAATCGCAATTTGATAGAAACGAATCAACCAATGCAATATACGGACCATTGGCCACCTCTAACTTTGAGGAGAGGGAACTGATATTTTATGATGTTTTTTTACAAGACGCTGTAGCTTCTGCCATGCAAATTGTAATTGCTTATTCAATTCAGCATTCGGAATCGACTCAATACCTACCTTAGGCATGACCACAATATCCAATAAATCTATATCTTGCTGATTTAAGCGAAAACTTTCGCGAGCAATACGTTTTATTCGATTTCTTTCATGTGCACGGCGCACTTTCTTTTTAGCAACAACAATACCTAAACGGCTTTTAGGCTGTTTAGTCGGTGTAGCTAAAAATAAGAAATGGGGTTGATGCACTTTAAAAAGCGCACCATCAAATACACCTTTGTAATCTGCAGCACAGCGGATTCTCACCTCTGGACTGAAACTATAAAGTGTCATAACACCCAAATCGTCGATAAACTAAACTGGTATTAAACAGTTAAGCTGTGACGACCTTTTGCACGACGACGAGCTAATACTTGACGGCCAGCTTTAGTCGCCATACGAGCACGGAAACCATGAACGCGTTTACGCTTTAATTCAGATGGTTGGAAAGTACGTTTCATATCGAAACTCCAAAGTTGGTGTTCTATAAAGGTTCGCGATTGTATTGTGCATTGTTTGTTCTGTCAATATTAAACAGTATTGTGTAACACTTTTGATGAAAGTTGCTTGAGTCTGAGAAAGATATAAATTTGTTAAATAATCTATTTATACACAAAATAAATATATGTTTTTATTATAGTATTTAAGTTAACCACAGAAATATCCATAAACTTATACACAAGATGAAATTTAATTATGACTGATTTTTAAATTTGAATTTAAATTTAAACACAAGGAATGATTATCCACAGAAAACCGAATCTTATTAAATAAATTCAAATTTATAAATTTAAATTTATTACTATTAGGGTTGTAATTTTCTATGGATAAGGCATTATTTTTTTTTAAATATATATACTTAGGTTGTTGATAACTATGTTTTCATATTTTTTATAGATTGTGGATAAGTTATTGCTTTTATTTATCCACAGTTTGTGGAAAACCTTATCCACACCCTATTTTAAATTTAAATTTAGACTTTTAAATTTGATTATTTGTGTTTAAAGTTCAAAATTACTCATGACATATGTGGATAACTTGGGTATGATTGCCTCCCCAATCTCATGGGGTTGTTTTTAAATTTAAATGGAATGAGGGGTTTCACATGCTGTGGACAGACTGCTTAAATCGCTTGCGACAAGAGCTCTCAGATAATGTCTTTGCAATGTGGATACGTCCATTGGTTGCCGAAGAGGTAGATGGTGTTTTAAAGCTTTATGCACCTAATCCTTACTGGACACGCTATATTCAAGAACATCATTTAGAATTAATTAGCATTCTTGCAGAACAAATGTCTGAAGGACGTGTTTGTAAAGTTGAAATTTTAGTCGACTCACGACCAGGCGCGATTTTATCTGCTTCAGAGCAACCTGCGACAACAACTGCAGCGCTTGAGTCTTCAGCAGCAGCACCTGTAGTCAGAGCAAAAAAAGAAAGCAATGAGCAGCAAAATACAAAAACATCAAAAAAACGATTATTAAATCCGCTGTTTAATTTTGCATTGTTCGTCGAAGGGCGTTCAAATCAGATGGCGGCAGAAACCTGCCGTAAAGTGTTAACTCAGTTAGGCGAACCTCAACATAACCCGTTATTTTTATACGGTCCGACTGGTTTAGGTAAGACCCACTTGATGCAAGCAGTGGGTAATGCTTTATTACAAGCTAAACCAAATGCTCGTGTGATGTACATGACTGCTGAAAGTTTTGTTCAGGATTTTGTGAGTTCACTTCAACAAGGTAAAGTCGAAGAATTTAAAAAAAATTGCCGTTCACTGGACTTACTTTTAGTGGATGATATCCATTTACTTGCAGGTAAAGAAGCCAGCTTAGTTGAGTTTTTTTACACGTTTAATGCCTTATTAGATGAATCTAAACAAATTATTTTGACCTCAGATCGCTATCCTAAAGAGTTGACCGAGTTAGATCCTCGTTTGGTATCTCGCTTTTCATGGGGATTATCGGTAGGGGTAGAACCGCCTGATATTGAAACTCGAATTGAGATTTTACTTAAAAAAGCTGAAAGTAATGGTATCGATTTGCCTCGTAACTGTGCGCTCTTTATTGCACAGCAAGTTGTGGCAAACGTACGTGAACTTGAGGGTGCATTAAATAAAGTCGTCGCGATTTCTCGTTTTAAAGGGACACCAATCGACTTAGATGTGGTGCGAGAATCACTGAAAGATGTTCTTGCGATTCGTGCTCGTACTATTAGCACCGAAAATATTCAGCGTGTAGTCAGTGAATATTTTCGTATCCCATTGAAAGAGTTGGTTGGACCTAAACGAACTCGTATATATGCTCGACCACGTCAATTAGCAATGGGGCTTGCGAGAGAATTAACGGGCGACAGTTTTCCTGAAATTGGCATGGCATTTGGTGGTCGTGATCACAGTACAGTCATGCATGCCTGTGAAAAAGTGCAGAGTTTGTGTGCTGAAGATCCCATCTTTAATGAAGATTACAAAAATTTAATGCGCTTATTACAAAGCTAAATCTGTTTAAATTCTATTCTTGCAATGCGGCATATTCTGCCGCATAGTACATGATTAAAAGTGTTTTAGTCTGTCGTCGATATACTGTTTTTAGAGGAAATCCATCGTGCGTTTGAAGATCGCGAAAGAAAGCTTACTCAATGTTTTGTCTCATGTTGTAGGTGCTGTAGAACGTCGCCATACGTTAAATATTCTTTCAAACGTCAAAGTTCAGGTTACTCAAGATGCACTGACGATTACAGGTTCCGATCTTGAAGTTGAACTTGTTGCGAGTACAACGCTTTTAGAGGGAGCATGTTTACAAGCAGGTCAAACCACAGTACCCGCACGTAAATTGATGGATATCTGTAAATCTTTACCGACAGCAGCACTGATTGATTTACAAATCACAGAAGACCAGCGTTGTATTTTGAAATCTGGTAATAGCCGCTTTGTATTAGGAACATTATCTGCTGAGGATTACCCTTTATTAACGACTGAAAATAGTCAAGGGACTCAAGTTCAGGTCACTGAACGTGAACTAAAACGTTTATTTGAAAAAACCTCTTTTGCGATGGCTGTTCAGGATGTCCGTTTTTATCTTACAGGTACTTTACTTGAAATTGATGAAAATCAGCTTCGTGCAGTGACGACAGATGGACATCGTCTTGCTCTTTGTGAAACATTGGCCAGTTCGAATGCTTCGCAGTTAGTGCAAGCAATTGTGCCTCGTAAAGCGGTCGGTGAATTACAGCGTCTATTGAGTATCGAAGATAATCAACTCTCGTTGTTAATTGGTCGTGAACTGCTGAATGTTACTTTGACAATTCCAAGCCGTGATAAAGAGCAGGGTGATATTACTGTTCGTATTACTACAAAATTAATTGATGGTAAATTCCCTGATTATCGACGTGTTATTCCTCGTGGCGGTGATAAAACAGTTACGATTGCACATGATATTTTCAAACAATCATTACAGCGAGTTGCTATTCTGAGTAACGAAAAATTACGTGGTGTATTTTTAAACTTCAATCCAGATTCACTGCAACTTCGTGCCAATAACCCTGAGCAAGATGAGGCAGTTGAAGATCTTGCGATTCAATACAATAATGCACCTATGGAAATGTCATTCAACGCACAATACATTTTGGATGTATTGAATGTGTTGGATGGTGATGATGTATTAATGACAATGACTGAGGCAAACCAATCTGTATTGGTTCAAGATCCTGCTCATCAAGATCAAACTTATGTCGTCATGCCGATGCGTGTTTAATGTTGTTTTTGATTTAGTTTAATCTGGTCATGTTCATTACGCGTTTAAATATCCAGCGTGTGAGAAATTTAAAAGCGGTTGCACTCCAAGAGTTGCAACCGTTTAATGTTTTTTATGGACAAAATGGTTCAGGAAAAACGTCTATATTAGAAGCAATTCACTTATTGGCCACTGGTCGATCTTTTCGTACACATATTCCTAAACATTACATTCAAAATCAAATGCAGGATGCGATTGTATTTGCACAGTCTGCTACTGAAAAGATTGGTATGCAAAAGCTCATTACAGGTGAGCAAAATATTAAAGTGAATGGGGATAGTATTGCCACGCAAGGACAGCTAGCCAAAATTTTACCATTACAGCTTATTGACCCTCTGAGTACAGATATTATTGATCACGGAGCTAAACCAAGACGACAATTGCTTGATTGGTTAATGTTTCACGTGGAACCAGATTTTTACTATGCATGGCAATTTTATTCTAGAGCATTAAAACAACGAAATAGCTTATTAAAATCAAAACGTAATCTGACGGTGCAAGATTTAGAAGCATGGAACAAAATGCTTAGTGAGTACGGTGAAATATTACATTTACAACGTCAGGCTATTGTTGAACAGTGGCAGATATTTTTTCAGCAAGATCTTAAAACACTATTACCAGATATCGAGATCCATATGGAGTATGCAGCAGGCTTTCATGTGGAACATGGCTTGGCTGAAGACTTGATTTTGTATCATCAAAAAGACTGCGAAAGACGCTATACAGAATATGGTCCACATCGTGCAGATTTAAAGTTAAAAACCCCAACAGGAGATGCAGATGCCGTACTGTCACGTGGGCAAAAAAAATTATTAATCATGGCTTTAAAATTGTCACAGATCGCAATGTTGCATGCGTCTAATAAGGAAACTGTGGTATTATTAGATGATGTGACAGCAGAATTAGATATAACCGCACAACAACGTTTAATTGAGCGATTGAGCCAACTTGGTAGTCAAGTTTTCATTACCACTTTAGACCATGAATCTGTACAAAAACATTTACATGATTTGTCTATTTCCTATCAATTATTCAATGTTGAAAACGGTTCTGTTCAAGTTGTTGTGCAATAATTTTTTGAAGTTTTCTCCATCTTTGGATAGACCTTTTTTTCACTAGGGAGTAACCATGAGTTCAGAAGATCAAGCTGCTTCTCAAATAGAACAAACCATTGAAAAGGCTTATGATTCCTCTAGCATCAAGGTATTACGTGGTTTAGACGCAGTACGTAAGCGTCCAGGCATGTATATTGGTGATACGGATGATGGTACTGGTTTACACCATATGGTGTTTGAAGTGGTGGACAACTCGATTGATGAAGCCCTTGCTGGTCACTGTGATGAAATTCTGGTTACCATTCACGAAGACGAATCTGTTTCTGTCGCAGATAACGGTCGTGGTATTCCCACAGATATTCACCCTGAAGAAGGTGTATCTGCTGCTGAAGTCATCTTAACGATTCTTCATGCGGGTGGTAAGTTTGATGACAACAGCTATAAGGTTTCTGGTGGCTTACACGGTGTAGGTGTTTCAGTTGTAAACGCTTTGTCTAGTAAACTGGAACTCACAATTCATCGTGCTGGTAAAATTCATGAACAAGAATACCGCCATGGTGACCCTCAATACCCTTTAAAGGTGGTGGGCGATACAGATCGTTCAGGTACTCGTGTACGTTTTTATCCAAGTGCTGAAACATTCAGTCAGACCATTTTCAATGTCGATATTTTAGCTCGTCGTTTACGTGAACTGTCATTTTTAAATGCGGGCGTCCGAATTGTTCTACGTGACGAACGTGTTGGTTTAGAACATGTATTTGATTATGAGGGTGGTTTATCAGAATTCGTTAAATACATTAACGAAGGAAAAACGCATCTTAACGATATTTTTCACTTTACCACGCAAGCTGATAATGGCATTGGTGTTGAAGTTGCATTGCAATGGAATGATACGTACCAAGAAAACGTACGTTGCTTTACCAATAACATTCCTCAAAAAGATGGTGGTACTCACTTAGCTGGTTTCCGAGCTGCTTTAACTCGTGGCCTTAATAACTACATGGAAAACGAAAACTTACTCAAAAAAGAGAAGGTTGCAGTTTCTGGTGATGATGCACGTGAAGGTTTAACAGCAATTGTTTCAGTGAAAGTTCCTGATCCAAAATTCTCTTCTCAAACCAAAGAAAAATTGGTATCGAGCGAGGTAAAACCTGCTGTTGAACAAGCAATGAATAAAGCTTTTTCAGAGTATCTTCTTGAAAATCCAGCTGCAGCTAAATCAATTGCGGGTAAAATTATTGATGCCGCACGTGCACGCGATGCGGCGCGTAAAGCACGTGAAATGACTCGCCGTAAGAGTGCGCTTGATATAGCAGGTCTTCCTGGTAAATTGGCGGACTGTCAAGAAAAAGATCCAGCTTTATCTGAACTATATCTTGTCGAGGGTGATTCAGCAGGTGGTTCAGCGAAACAAGGTCGTAACCGTAAAATGCAAGCGATTTTACCGCTCAAAGGTAAAATCTTAAACGTGGAACGTGCTCGTTTTGACAAGATGATTTCTTCTGCTGAAGTCGGAACACTGATTACAGCATTAGGTTGTGGTATCGGTCGTGAAGAATATAATCCAGACAAATTACGTTACCACAAAATTATTATTATGACCGATGCGGACGTGGATGGTTCACATATTCGTACGCTGTTATTAACGTTCTTCTTCCGTCAAATGCCGGAATTAGTGGAACGTGGTCATATTTATATTGCTCAGCCACCACTTTATAAATTAAAGAAAGGTAAGCAAGAGCAGTATATTAAAGATAATGATGCGCTTGAAACATATTTAATTTCGAATGCAATTGATGAGTTGGCATTACATATCAGTGCTGACGCACCTGCGATTCGTGGTGAAGCGCTTGCAAAAGTCATTGCTGATTATCAGACATCACAAAAAAGCTTACAGCGATTAACGATTCGTTATCCTGCAACTTTGTTAGATGCTTTACTTGGTTTAGATGCTTTTAAATTAGATCAAAATCAAGATGAAGCTTATGTGACGTCTTGGGTAGAGCAATTGCGTCAAGCAATTGAAACACAACAGCCAAGCTTAAGACCTGAATTCACGCTCGAAGCATTCGAAAAAGAACTCGCAGATGGTTCACGTGAAACACATTATTGGCCACGTTTAACAGTGTATGTACACAACCTTCCTCATCACTATTTATTAGATGCTGGTTTATTAGGTTCAGGTGAATATAAACGTTTACTTCAAAACTCAAAGAGTTGGTTTACGTTACTTGAAGACGGGGCTTATTTGCAAAAAGGTGAGCGTAAAGTCAATGTTGCTAACTTCCATCAAGTATGGCAACAAGTATTGGCAGATTCACGCCGTGGCATGATGATCCAACGCTATAAAGGCTTGGGCGAGATGAATGCAGAGCAGCTTTGGGAAACCACGATGGATCCTGAAAATCGTAATATGCTTCAAGTGACGATTGATGATGCAATTGAAGCAGATCGCATGTTCTCTTGTCTCATGGGTGATGATGTTGAACCACGTCGTGCATTTATTGAAGAGAATGCATTGAATGCAGATATTGATGCTTAATGCTATAAGTTAAAAAAAGCACTCTTAGGAGTAATGCCAGTCAGTTAAGCAAATATTAGAAAAATGTAGTAAAAATGAGTGTATGTAAATACGCTCATTTTTTTATGTCTTTATCTGAACATTTAGAATCCACTCTTGAACATGCTCTCCCATCACTT
>NZ_VPEE01000027.1:0-39169 GCF_013417345.1 Acinetobacter sp. YH16032
AAAATGTATATCGTTGGCAGAAGAAATTATTTAGACCAGTTATCAAAAACTTCATTGATGACTTTATTCTCGATAAAAATCATCTGCTACCACAGAGAATCTATAAATAATAGTGCGTAAGTCCTAAATACTAAAAAAATCAATTACAGATGAGAGTATTCATCATTATGATGAATTAGAGCGAGCCATCAATAGAATAAATAATGGGGGCTTATGATGAATGATAAAATTAATTTATATGAAAACGTTTTATAAAATTGAATGAATTAAGAAAATGTATTGATAATATTGGTGCTTCACTCATTTTGATACTATTCGAGCGCTTTAAATAAACAAATAAAAATAGGAAAATTAAAGGCTTAATCTGAGTTACCCTCAGTAGATCTCTGAAAGAGAAAACAATCAAATTGTTAATTTTAAAAAACTTTCTGACGAAGCTATTTATGTCCATTAGTTGCCGGCAAGTTTTACGATTGATTATTGATGAAGTTATCAAACATTATGAATTAAGTACTGAATCAAATAATTAAACGCATCTATTTAACATAATTGAGATTATACAAAATTATTGACTGTACTTTAATGGAAGAGGGAATCCCTTAAGCATTTGCTGTGCATGACATGCTAAAAGGTGTTTTCATACTGATTCGTTTATAACTAATGCCAGGTATAGGCTCCTTCGCAGGCAACATATCTCTTTTTTCGCAAATTTCCTTTATCTACTTAAGTGTGTCTTTCGAAGAACTAGATGGAATATATTCAAACGTATTGGAGCCAATTTTTTCTTGGATTAAATTTCTCAAATTCATTTCAATCAATATCTTTAATACGCTTAGTCAACAATACAGCCTGTTAATTTCTACATTTTATCAATGTGTTCTTGGAAGGCTTTGTCCTATAATGTTTTAAATTTTTTAGTATTTGCCTAGAGTTATTCTTTATGCGCGGTTTGTATTTAATCACCAACGATGATCCTATTGAACTTCTATTAGCAAAGCTTGAAGGAGCGATGGCAACTTATGAAGTTGCAGTACTTCAGTATCGTCGTAAAAACGTTGCGAAAGAAGATCAAGCTTATGAAATTGAATACATGAAGAATATGTGTAATCAATATAAGGTTCCTTTTGTCATCAATGATGATTTAGAGGCCGCAGTCAAATATGGCGTGGGTGTGCATCTTGGTCAAGATGATGGTTCAATCCATGAGGCTGTAGAACGATTGCCAAAAAATGTCTTAATTGGACGTAGTTGTAATAATTCTATTGAACTAGCTGAGCAAGCGATCGCAGACGGCGCAAATTATGTAGCATTTGGCGCAATTTATGCGACAGAAACCAAACCTGAAGCAGGCAATATTGGTTTAGAAACGTTAAAAGCTGCAAAAGCAAAACTAAATGTACCTATTTGCGCGATTGGTGGTTTGACGGTTGAAAATGGCGCTGAAGTGATTGCTGCTGGAGCAGATCTTTGTGCTGTCATTAGCGATGTATTGGGTCGTTCGATGTCAACCGTAGGTCAACGTGTTTATGATTGGTCAGAGCTGTTTGCTAAACAAGCTTAAATTTTTTACTTTTTTGAGTTGAGTGATTTTCATGAGTTTATCTCCTAAGCAAGAACAACTATTTAAACAAGCCAGCAAACATATTCCTGGTGGTGTGAATTCGCCAGTACGCGCTTTTAATGGTGTAGGCGGTACACCGGTATTTATTGAAAAAGCTCAAGGTGCCTACCTGTATGATGTAGATGGCAAACGCTATGTAGATTATGTGGGTTCATGGGGACCAATGATTTTAGGACATGCACACCCTGCGATTATTAAAGCTGTTCAAGACGCCGCTGTTGATGGTCTAAGTTTTGGTGCACCTACAGTGCATGAAACGACATTGGCAGATATTATCTGTGAAATTATGCCGTCGATTGAATTGGTACGTATGACCAACTCAGGGACAGAAGCAACAATGACTGCGATTCGTCTTGCACGTGGGTATACAGGTCGTGACAAGATTGTTAAGTTTGAGGGCTGTTACCATGGTCACTCAGACTCACTTTTAGTGAAAGCAGGTTCTGGTCTACTCACAAGTGGTGAAGGCGAGGCGACATCAGCGGGTGTTCCTGCTGATTTTGCAAAACATACTTTGACGCTTCCATACAATGATATTGCGACTTTAAGAGAATGCTTTGCTAAGTTTGGTTCCGAAATTGCGGGTGTTATTGTTGAACCTGTTGCAGGTAACATGAACTTGGTTAAACCAATTGATGGATTCTTGCAAGCCATTCGAGATGTGTGTGATGAGCATGGTTCAGTATTCATTATTGATGAAGTGATGACTGGATTCCGTGTGGGATTAGGTGGAGCTCAAGCACACTACGGCGTTACACCTGATTTAACTACGCTAGGTAAAATTATTGGTGCAGGTCTGCCTGTAGGTGCATTTGGTGGTAAGCGGGAGGTGATGGAATGTATTGCGCCTCTAGGTAAAGTTTACCAGGCAGGAACTTTGTCAGGTAACCCGCTGGCAATGAGAGCTGGGATTGAGATGTTTAAACATCTTCGTCAACCAGGTTTCTATGAAAATCTAACCGCACAGCTTGAAAAGTTATTGATTGGTTTACAGACTGCCGCTGATGAAGCAGGTATACCATTTAAGACTCAACAGGTTGGAGGTATGTTTGGATTGTATTTCACTGATCAAGAAGATATCACAAGCTTTGATTCAATGTTGAAATGCGATGTTGAAATGTTCCGTAAATTCTTCCATGGCATGTTGGATGAAGGTGTAAATTTAGCGCCTTCTGCTTTTGAAGCCGGTTTTATCTCAAGTGCGCATTCCGATGAGGATATTGCGTTCACTATTCAAGCAGCTAAGAATGTATTTGCGCGTTTAAAATAGAATTTTTTTGAAAATCTATTAACATAAGCCTACAGTGTAAATACTGTAGGCTTTTTTGCACGTATAAAATTCACGGACTTAAAATAGAAATGAAATTAAAACATTATTTAACTTTAGAAGACGCGGAGTTCTTACTGACGCGTGCGCAACAATATGCGATTGATAAAAAGTTGAATGTCAGTATTTCTGTTGTAGATGAAACTGGAAGTTTACTTGCAATGAAACGCATGGATGGTGCATCTCCGATGACTGCGAATTTGTCAGCTGAAAAAGCAAAATGTTCAGCTTTGAGCCACCACCCATCTCAAATTTTTGAAGAGCTGATCAAAGATGGGCAATTGGGTTTTCTGACTGTTCACTCATTGTCGGGAATGTTAGAAGGTGCGGAACCCATTATTTATCAAGGGCAATTGGTGGGAGCCGTGGGAGTTTCAGGTGCTAAATCTTTTGAAGATGCTGAAATTGCGCTGCATGCCATTGAAGTTTTCTTGGCTTTAGCTGATTAGAGTGGCAATGTCATATTTTTATACACCACCCAAAAAAATTGAACTCAGCGCGAGTTTGGCAAAGTGGTCCATTGAAGCTGAACAATGCGTCTTGGTGGTTTTTGGATTTCAACGTTTAGCTGAATATAGCAATGACCAACATCAAGAATTATTAATTCATTTAAATCGCTTAATTAAAAAAGCGCAGGCTTTAGATATTGAAGTGATTGAAATTGAAGAGCAGCAATCATTTTCTAAAGTAGCGCAGTTGGGTGAATTACTGGCAGAAAAAAAACAACTGATTGTGTCTGGCATGATCAATTCACCTATAAAGCAACTTTTACAGCATATCATTTCGATTACTCCTCAAATTTGTGTGGTGAACGATGCTGTTCATGTAGAAACGAAGAGCCAACATTTACAGTGGATTGAGAACTGTGTAGAACAAGGTATTCATCATATTAACACCTCTGCCATGATTCGAATGCTGGAATTGAGTGCGCCGTCCTCATTTATTCTTTCTGAAAAGGGTATATTGCTGTCTATTGCTGAATACCTCGAATTCGATATTTTAGAAATTGATCCATTTCAAGATTTAAGACGCTATGGCTTAGATTCGGTCGCAATGGTGAGTTTGATTGGCTTGTGGAGAGCCAATGGCGCACATATAGATTTTGAATCATTTGGGCAAAATTGCACACTTTCTCAATTGCTTCCTATCCTGAGAAAAGACTGCTAGATGTCAAAAATAAAACTTAATTCATTTGAATCGTTAGATTGATTTAATTTCTATCAGATATCGGAAAAATCATCACTGTTTGTCCATTTCAAGATTGTAATTTATCGCTAAGCTTTCTATTATTGCCGCCTTGTTTTCACGATCTGCTAGGAATAGAAATTTGAGTCATTTTCTTCAGGAACATCTCATTCATCGTGATCAAGATTTTATGGTGATTCACAAACCAGCTGGATTACTTTCTGTTCCGGGCAAAACGCCTGATCTTCAAGATTGCGTTATCAATCGTCTTCTTCAAGAAGAACCACGTACGCTTCTGATTCATCGTTTAGATCGTGATACATCAGGCTTATTGGTGTTTGGACTCAGTAAAACAGGTCAAAAATCGATCTCTCGCCAATTTCAAGAACGTGAAACGGATAAAACTTATCAAGCACTAGTCGTGGGATGTGTAAAAGGTCAAGGAACTGTAGATATTCCTGTGATTTACGACCCATCGCGTCCGCCATTGCATATCGTAGATGCGCATCACAATAAAGCAGCGTTAACGCATTGGGAAGCAGTTGAACAATTTCAAATTCAAGATCAGTGGGTGACACGCGTAAAATTAACGCCAATCACAGGTCGAGCACATCAACTTCGCGTTCACATGCAGCATTTAGGGCATCCCATCGTAGGGGATACTTTGTATGCAACACCAGCGCAACAAGCTTTGAAAGATCGACTCTGTTTGCATGCAGAGCAGTTAAGTTTCAATCATCCTGTTACCGGTGAACGACTGAACTTTCATTGTCCAGTGCCGTTCTAAATACACATTTTAAAATCAGCATACGAATATTTTTATGATCTGATCATGATGAAATTATGGTTATGATCAATTAAGTATATCGTTGCTAAATATTGCTCACTTTTTGGTGGGCTTTATGTCAAAATATATTGCTTATAGACGTTAAATTTTGCTCAAATCATCTCCTGTTTGAGCATAAGTTTTCAGTCCTAACTTGAGATAAGGTGGAAAAATTGCAGCAGTTTGCTATTGGTCAACGTTGGTTATCAGACACAGAGACAGAGTTAGGTTTAGGGGTTTTGATTGATGTAAATGAACGATCAATTAGTATCCTCTTTCCTAAAAGTGACGAAACCCGTGTCTATGCACGTAGTAACGCACCTTTATCTCGAATTGTGTTCAATGTGAATGATGAGCTTCAAGACCAAGAGGGCATCGTCTGGAAAGTCGAATCATTAGAAGAGCGTGGTGGCGTTATTCGTTACAACGTCATTCGTCAGTTACAAGATGGTACTGATGAACGTAAATCATTAAATGAAACTCGTGTTGGTGCGACGATTCAATTGTCTAAACCACTTGATCGTTTACTGGCAAGCCAAATTGATTATAAAGAATGGTATGACCTGCGTATTGAAGCATTACAAATGCAAGCTAATATGCAAAATAGTCCATTACGTGGCATGGTGGGGGCTCGTGTTGGATTGATTCCTCACCAATTTTATATCGCGCATGAAGTAGGTAAGCGCTTTGCTCCACGTGTCTTATTGGCGGATGAAGTTGGTCTAGGTAAAACTATTGAAGCAGGTTTAATCATACACCAGCAACTTAAAACAGGACGTTCTGAACGCATCCTCGTTTTAGTTCCTGATTCGCTGCAATATCAGTGGATGATTGAAATGCGTCGCCGTTTCAATTTGAATTTCTCGCTATTTGATTTAACGCGTACTGCTTCGATCAAAGAACATGATCCAGAATTGAATCCGTTCTTAACTGAACAGTGCATCATTGCGTCTGTTGATCTCATGATCGACCATGAAGATTTACGTGAGCAAGCGCTCGAAGCAGGTTTTGATTTGCTTGTGGTGGATGAAGCACATCATTTGATGTGGTCAGAAGAAGAAGGTGGTAATGACCGCTATGACCTTGTTGAAGAATTTGCTGAAAAAACTGCAGGCGTACTTTTACTGACTGCAACGCCTGAACAGTTAGGGGTCGAGTCTCATTTTGCCCGTTTACGTTTACTCGATCCGCAACGTTTTAGTTCGCTTGATCGTTTCTTAGATGAAGAGGAAAAATATCAGCAAACAGCTCAAATTGCAGAAGTGCTGATGTCGGATCAACCTCTTGAAGCTGATCATTTCCAAGCAATTGAGCAGTTACTGGGTCACAAGATTGAAGATGAGCCAGAACAGCGTTTCCGTGCAATTCATGAATTGTTAGATCGTCACGGTACGGGACGTGTACTATTCCGTAATACACGTGAAGCGATTCAAGGCTTCCCTGGTCGTGATTGTCAGCCTGCACCATTACCTGCGCCAGAAGGATGGTCGATGGATGGTAAACTTCGTGAACAAATGTGGCCAGAAGAAGCGCAATTGGACGGGGCTTGGATGGAAACTGATCCGCGTGTAACGTGGATTATGGAAATGCTCCGTACTCAGTTAAAGCATAAAAAAGTCTTACTCATTGCGCGTAGTGGGCCTGTAGTTGAAGCTTTAGAAAATGCATTACGTATCCATGCAGGGATCCGTACAGCAATGTTCCATGAAGGCATGAGTCTATTAGAGCGTGACCAAGCAGCTGCTTATTTTGCGGAAGATTCGTATGGTGCTCAGATTTTATTGTGTTCAGAAATTGGTTCAGAAGGTCGTAACTTCCAGTTTGCTTCAGATTTAATCCTATTTGATTTGCCAGCGAACCCTGATGTGCTTGAACAGCGTATCGGTCGACTTGATCGTATTGGTCAAGAAAACCGTATTCAGATTCATGTGCCATATTTAGTGGGCACTGCACAAGAGCGCATGTTCCGTTGGTACAATGAAGCATTAAATATTTTCAGCAATATTTCTCCAACTGCGCAAACCTTACAAGAGAACTTTATTGTTGATCTTAAAGATTGCTTGTTGGCTGATAAAGGTCAAGCGTTTGAAGATCTTCTTGAAGCTGTAAGTGTGCAACGTGAAGCCTTAGAGCAAGAGCTACAAGCAGGACGTGATCGTTTATTGGAATACAATTCTTGTCGTCCAATGGTTGCGCAAGAAATTGTGCAAGCACTTGAAGAGTATGATGATAATACGACTTTGCCAATGTTTATGAAACGCTTCATGGCATCAACCAATATTGATTTTGATGAGCAAAGTAATGGCACGGTGATTATCAAGCCTACTGATCAAATGCAAGTCCAAGGTCTGACTTTGGATGAGGAAGGCATGACCGTGACGTTCTATCGTGATCAGGCTCAGATCCGTGAAGATGCGCAATACATAACGCTTGAGCATCCTTTCACTGAAAGTGTCATGGAAATGATCAATACGCAATCGTTTGGTAGTACCAATGTGGCGTTATTGAAGTCTGCAGCTTTACCACAAGGTTCAGTTTTAGTTGAGGTGTGGTTCAAAGTGGATGTGATTGCACCGAAAGCATTGAACTTGCCAGCGAGTTTACCAACACAATTGATTCGTGTGTTATTAAGTGAAAAGGGCCAAGATTTATCAGCTAAAATTGCACCAGATATTTTGAAACCATACTTACATCATCTTGACGGTAATAGTTGTCGCCAAGTGGTGAAAGCACGTCGTGATGTCGTTGAACAACGTTATGCACAAGCTTTAGACATTGCAAAAGGTGCTTTGCCTGAATTAAAACAGCAAGCGAAAGAAATTTATAGCAATAAATGGCAATATGAAATTGATCGTTTAAGTTATTTGAAACAATTTAACCCAAGTATTCGCGAAGATGAAATTGCACGTTTGCAGAAGCTTCAAAAAGAAGGCTTAAGCCTTTTAGAAGGTTTAGCTGTAACGCCTGAAGCGATTCGAGTCTTGGTGGTGGTAAAGCCATAAAATAAAAAAAAGCACCCTAGGGTGCTTTTTTAGGACTGCAGAAATTGATTGAAGTCAGGTTTTCTTTTTTGTAAGAAAGCCATCACGGCTTCAATCATTTCAGGCGATGTTAAACGTTCTGCAACAACCTCAGCTTCCTGAACAATACAATTCTGAATTTGATCTTGCTCGGGTCGAATTTGTTTTTTAATAATTTTTAGCGTGGTCATTGGCAGTTGACTCATCTGTTGAGCCCGCTGTAAAGCTAATTGTTCAGGTTGCTCGCAAATCTGATTGATGATTCGACATTTTAGCGCCTCTTCCGCTGAAAATTTTCGACCTGTGAGCAATAATTCGGCAGCCATATGATAACCAGCCAACTCAGTGAAAAGAAGGCTGGTGCCACCTTCTACAGATAATCCCAAACTTACAAATGGAATTTGAAATTCTGTATCGGGGTGCGCGTATACCATGTCACAGTGAAATAGCATAGTGACGCCAACGCCTATAGTGCAGCCACGTACCGCAGCAATAATAGGTTTAGAAAATCTTGCGATCGCTTTTAGGAAGACAAATGGTGGTGTAGCATCAGCGGCTAAACCAACATATTTTTGAGCGGCAGACATAAAATCTTTCAGATCATTTCCTGCGGTAAAATCATGTTCGTTACCCTGTAAAATCACAACATTCACTTGTTGAGATTGATCTGCCGCATCCAATATTTTTGCAATGTCATTGTACATTTCCCCAGTTAAAGCATTTTTTTGCTCGGGGTGATCAATTTTGATGGTCAGGATTCTTTGCTCGATCGTGATATGAATAAAAGGGTTTAGTGGATCTAAATTTTTTAACATAGCGGCATTCCTTGTCGCAAATTAAAAAAGCTCAGTAGACACAATGGTATACTGAGCTTTTATTCGTGCCTTATTATTGGCATTAAAGTCGATTTAAAATTTGCTCAGCATCTGAATAATTCATGTATTTTGGTACGGCATAAATTCCATGGGCTTCAGTAAAAGCAGATTTAATCATCTCTGGGAAATCTTGCTTTTTTAAATTCGGAATCTCAGTATTGATTTTCAAATCTTTGAGTAATTGCTTTACGCTTTGAATGAATATATTTGCGGCTTGTTCATCCGAAGTGTGTGACGAGCTTAAACCAATTTTCTTCGCTGCTAGTGCTAAGCGTTTTTCTGATGCTTTACGATTAAATTCTAGAACATGAGGCAAGATAATGGCATTAGCGCGTCCGTGTGGGATTTGATATTGAGTCCCTAATTGATGCGCCAAAGCATGTACATAGCCAATTCCAGCACTATTCATTGCCAAACCAGCATAATGAGAACCGAGCGCCATTGCTTCACGTGCTGCAATATTCTGACCATCTTCAAATGCAGTTTTTAAATTTTCCATGATCAATTTCATGGCTGCACTGGCGTAATAATCTGATTGTTTGTTGGCGAATCCGCTTACCCACGATTCAATTGCATGAGTAAGGGCATCAATACCAGTGTCAGCAGTGATAGCAGGTGGCATGCCTTTCATGATGACGGGATCTAAAGCAGTTGCTAATGGAACGACTTTGGGATCAATAACTAAGCCTTTAATATGAGTTTTACTGTCTGAAATAACTGCGGCAATGGTAACTTCAGAACCTGTACCTGCGGTGGTTGGAATCACGAACAATGGATATGCAGGTTTACGGCTTTTTAAAATTCCAAAAAGTTGTTTAGGCGATTTATGGTTTGCGGCTGCGAGTGCTAATACTTTTGCTGTATCAATCGTCGAACCACCCCCTATACCCAATACGCTATCGCATCCGGTATTTTTAAACAGTGCTAGAGATTTTTCGACAATTTCACAAGTTGGATCAGGTTTTACATCAGAGAAAATAACAACTTCAATCCCATTGTGCTGTAATTGATCTTGAATGGGTTGTATGACACCTAATTTGACTAATACTGCATCAGTCACAATCATCACTTTTTTCATGCCGAGCTGAGCAATATTGCCACACAATTGCATTGATGAATCTTCACCTGCAAATACGAGAGGATGTGATACTGGAATTGCAAGGGTGAGGGCTTTGACAGCCATGAGTTGAGTTTTTGCACGTAAAATAGTGGCAATCTGAGCCATAATGATCAATCTCTATCCATGAGTTTGATTTAGTTATAGGATAATCATTGTCCAAGTACATTGGCGATAATCATCAACACATTGGTCTTAAATTACAATTTTATCAAAAATATAGCGCAATTAAACTGAGCAAAATAATGGTTGGATTTTGATCAGAATTCATGATAGAAAATAGAAAATAATTCGAAAATTTAAATCGTAAAGCTGTAGTTTTTACTCGGCAATCAGGAACTCAGGACGAGTTTAAAACGATTAAATCAGCTTTCGGTTATGAGTCATTATATAACAACAATGATGCGTTATTGGGAGTCATTTCACATGGAAGTAAATCAGCACAACAACCAATTTGAGTTTTTACCAACTCATATTCACTACTTAATGTATTGGGAAAATAAATCGCCAGACCAAGATTTCTTGGTTCAGCCTTTACCAAATGGTCAGGTGATTAAATACACCTGGGGAGAAGTGGCCAGTCAAGTCAAAAAAATGGCTGCTTATTTACAATCTCTGAATTTGCCAGGCCGCTCACAGATTGCAATTTTTGGTAAAAATAGTGCGCACTGGATCATGGCAGATCTTGCCATTTGGATGGCAGGGCACGTGTCGGTTCCCTTATATACGACTCTCAATGGTGAAGGCACCAAATATGTTCTAGATCATAGTGAAACTAAGGCTCTGTTTATCGGTAAGTTGGATGGCATTGGAGATAGTTGGAACGATGTAAAACAAATCATCCCGCAAGATATGCATTGTATTAAATTGCCATTGGCGCCTGACTATAATGCGCCGACATGGGATGAAATCACTGCAAAAACAGCACCAACCAGTGAGCCTTATTTTCCAAACGAGGATGAGCTTGCGACCATTATTTATACCTCGGGCAGTACAGGTCTACCTAAGGGCGTTATGCAAAGTTATAAGACCTTACTCTCACCTGCGAGTGAGCTGAAATCTACGTTTGGTGTTTCAGAAAAAGATCGTGCTTTATCTTATTTGCCGCTAGCTCATGTTGCAGAGCGTGTATTTATTCAATCATCGGTGATGATTTGTGGTTTTACCGTTTATTTTGCCAATTCATTAGATACATTTATTGAAGATCTTAATCGTGCAAAACCAACGATCTTCTTTTCTGTGCCACGTTTATGGACTAAATTTTATTTGGGGATTAATGAAAAAATTCCACTTAATGTACAAAACGTGTTGTTTAAAATCCCATTCTTGGGCAATAAGATTAAGCAAAAACTCTTGGCAAAATTGGGTTTGAATCATGTTCGTTATGCTTTAACGGGTTCTGCACCTTTACCCGTCGATATTATTAAATGGTATCGTAATTTGGGCTTAGAGTTGCTTGAAGTTTATGGAATGACAGAAAACTGTGGATACTCGCATATCACACGTATGGGTGAATATATGAGTGGATATGTCGGACATGTTCAAGCACGAGTAGACTGCAAGATTGATGAGAATGGTGAGATTTTAGTCAGAAGTCCAGGAACAATGTTGGGTTATTACAAGAACCCAGAAAAAACAGCTGAAGATTTGACTGAGGATGGTTATTTAAGAACAGGAGACATGGGTGAAATTGATGCGACTGGCCGTCTAAAAATTACTGGACGTGTAAAGGACATCTTTAAAACTCAGAAAGGTAAGTATGTGATGCCTGTACCAATTGAACAAAAGATTGGTAATAACCAAATGATTGAATCTGTCTGTGTTGGTGGTGCAAGCCATAAACAGCCGATCGCCTTTGTGATGTTGGCAGAAGAAATTCGCAATAAATTGCAACAAGATAATAAACGTGATGATATCGAAGCAAAATTAATTGAGTTGAAGAATGAAATTAATGAAAAGCTTGAGCCACATGAAAAAATTGCATTCTTTGTGGTCATTATGGATTTGTGGACGATGGATAACGATATGTTGACGCCGACTATGAAGATTAAGCGTAATAAAATTGAGGCGAAGTACGAAGCCCTTATTCCAACTTGGGTTGCTCAAAATAAAGAAGTTATTTGGGAAAAGTAATAAAAAAGCCCTTCAACTGAAGGGCTTTTTTTACACTCAGTATTTATTCTTTCAGATGACGTGCGCCTTCTAAAATCATTCGGATCATCGTCATCGTTTGTTCAGCTACAACTTTTCTTTCATCGTGTGGCATGTTGATTAATTTAGCACCCATAGTGAATACCAATTGAGTAATCGCTTTTGCAGCCAATTCTGGATGCTTGATTTTATGAGAGTTATTTTGCTCGAGACGAACAAGATCATCCATGAGTTCTTGCTGAAAGTAATTGAGCTGTTTTTCAACCGCCTCTTTATAAGAGGCAGAACCAGTATAACCTTCACGTAACAACAGGCTCAGATTACCTTCGTCAGCATCTAACTGTTCAATAAATACTTCAACTGAACTACGCACAATACTTGAATTGCGAACTGCTTTTAAGCGAGCTTGATGCAAGATTTGACGTAAAACAATACCTGAGCGATCAATCAATTCAATGGCAAGTTCGTCGATATCTTTAAAATGTCTATAAAAACTGTTTGGCGCAATTCCTGCTTCACGGGCAACTTCGCGCAAGCTTAAAGATGCGATGCTTTTTTGAGGTCCGATAAGGTTGAGAGCAGCTTGGAATAATTCTTCTTTCGTGATTGTGGCTTTTCTTCCGACTGTACGTGCAGTTGGATGCTCCAAAATGGATGCGGATTCACTGGCATGTAGAGGAGAAAGAGTAATCGTAGAGCTGCTCATAAATATCAGAAGTTTACAGTTAGAGTTGCATTATATCGCTCTGTGTCAGGATATGGAAATCAATAGATGATATACAAGTGTCTATACAAATATATATACATGTGTATAATAATTCTAAACCCACTGTGATGAGCCCATAATGCAAGCAGTTAAGCAACCTAAAAATTTGATTAGATCCGCAGTAAATGCTGTATTTGATCCGAATGCTGCCAATTTTTGGTTGCAAAAGATCGATCCAATTTGGTCGGTGAATCAATCATTAGGCAAAATTGTTGAACGTACACAAGTTGCAAATGATACGGTCAGCTTAAAAATTGCGGTTAATCGAAAATTTCAGTTTGGTGAAGCAGGGCAACATCATCCAGTTATTGTCACGACACGAGGTCGTTGTTTTGAACGTACCTATAGTTTGACCAAAATCGACACTCAACATGTATTATTGACTGCTAAGAAAGTCGATCAGGGTGTAGTCAGTTCTTGGATTAACGATATTGCTGAGGTAGGCGATATTGTTGAGTTTGGTGCACCCTATGGAGATATGACACTTGGAAGTGTAAATACACCTCTATTAATGCTGGCCGCAGGGAGTGGTATTACTCCAATGTACAGCTTGATCAAGGCATTATTGCAGCAAGAAAAAAAATTAGTTCAGCCAGTTAAATTGATGTACTGGGCAAAAAAAACAGAAGATTTAGCATTTCAAACAGAGTTGATTGCTTTGGCGAATCAACACTCAAATTTTAATGTTGAATTTTTTACCACTCAAGATGAAGTGGCTGATTCCCGTTTAGAAGATTCTCATTTAACTGCTATCGAATCCTTAGATCAATATACGGTTTATGCATGCGGTCCAGCAGGATTTGTGCAAGTTGCTGAACAACTAACTGATACTCGTGTTCATAAATTTAAAGGTGAAGCATTCAGTGTTGAACCATTCATTAGTGATGAAACTGGTTTTGTTCAGGTCACACTTACGAAATCAAATAAGGTCGTCACGATTCCAAAGGGACAATCAATACTTGCAAGTTTAGAGCAACAAAATATTCGCCCACAGCACGGTTGCCGCATGGGGGTATGTAATAAATGTGCATGCCATAAAGCGCAAGGTGCAACTAAAAACCTCGTCAATGGTGCAGAAAATACTGAGCCTGGAAATCTGCTCAAAATCTGTATCAATTCAGCTCAGTCTGATCTCACTATCGACCTATAAGCGAGAATAATCATGAATATGCCAGTTCAAGCACAATATTTCAAAAACCCAAAAAATCGTGAACTCACTGATGCACAACTTGATGAACTCGCACGTGAACTTGATGCAATTAAGCAGGAAGTTCTTGATGATTTAGGTGAAAAAGACGAAAAGTATATTAAGCGAGTGTATGCAGCGATTCGCTACAGTTCAATCCTTGGACGTGCATGCTTATTTGCTGGCTGGTTTCCTCCAGCATGGCTTTTAGGCACAGGCTTGCTTGGTTTTGCCAAAATCATGGAAAACATGGAGTTGGGCCATAATGTGATGCATGGTCAATATGATTGGATGAACGACCCTAAATTTAAAGGGACAACTTACGAATGGGATATCGTCGGCACATCTGATGATTGGCGCCAAACCCACAACTACAAACACCATACCTATACCAATATTAAAGGTATGGATGATGATATTGGTTATGGAATTCTTCGTTTGTTCCCAGAGCAACGCTGGAAAAAAGGATATTTATTACAACCACTTTACAGTATTCCATTCTGTTTGTTATTCCAGTGGGGTGTAGCGATTCAGAACTTAGAAATTGGTAAGCGCTTAAAAGGGCGCATGACCAAAGAAGAATTTCAACAACGTTTGAACCCGATGAAAAAGAAAATGGGGAAACAGTTATTTAAAGATTATGTTTTCTTCCCACTCATTGCAGGTCCTGCAGCATTACCCGTTTTCACAGGTAATTTAGTCGCTAATGGTATTCGTAATATTTGGACATTCAGTATCATTTTCTGCGGTCACTTCACCAAAGATGTGGAAGTTTTTCCGAAGTCAGTTTTAGAAAATGAAAGCCGTGGCCATTGGTATATGCGTCAAATTCGTGGGTCTTCTAACCTGACAGGTTCTGAAGGATTCCATATTTTGACGGGGCATTTGAGTCATCAGATTGAGCATCATCTTTATCCAGATATTCCTGCTCGACGTTACCGTCAAATGGGGCCTAAAGTGAAAGCGGTGTGTGAAAAATACGGCTTGAATTACAATAATGCGAGTTTATTTAAACAATATGGTCAGGTTTTGGGACGTATTGTGAAATATGCCTTCCCATTTAAAAAGTAAGAAACAAAAAAAGCCACTTATTGAGTGGCTTTTTGAACTTTAATAGCGAACTATTTTAATTGAATTGATCCATTTGCATTGACTGTGATTGTTGATTCTCCAGCAGCCATATTTTGTGAGTCTGCAGCGGGTGCACTCTCTACAACCATTGCGGCACGTGCCATGGCTAATGGTCTTGGTGAATAATTATTGGTGTTCATATTCAAGTTAACCAAGTTATAACTAGAACGATTCCAAGCTTTAGTGAGAACCTGAGCGCGCTGTTGGAAATTTTGCGTGGCTTCTGTCAATAACTCATTTTCAACCTGCTTTCGTTTTTCAGTGGAAACAGTGAAATTAATCGATTGTGTTTGAAAATCTTGTTGTAACTCGCTAATTAACTGGCTCGCTGCTTTAAAATCTTTGCTTTCAATATTCACTTCAGCGCGGCCGCGCCATTCCTTCAGTTTTGTTGAATTGTTGTTGTCATAGACAGGGTAAGTGGTCTGAGAACCTGTTTCGACCTTAACTTGGGGGTATTTTTTACTGATGTTGATGGCCTGATTCATCAATTGGGTCATTTGTGTTGAAAGTTGTGCAGGCTGTTTATTACTTTTTTCAATAAATAGAATGGCGTGCATTTCATCATTAGAGACTTGTTTAGAAGCGTCTGCTTGAAGATTAATAATATTAGTTTTAGGTTCTGTGTCAGCAAGTACCGAAAAGCTAATCCCGGTAGCTAAGATCAATAGTGGCAGTTTTAATAATTTCATTGTTATCTCTGTATCTTCACCTGATGAATATTCTACAGAATATTCTAATCTTTTTTGATGGAGAGAAAATGTGATTATTTGGTGATGAGATAGTAGCAATTGTAATATTCAACACTGATTTTACGACTTAAGTCGCCTTAACAAGGCTTTTAAAATGTATTTTAATTGAATTGTAGTTGAACAATAAGAGAATATAACTTGTCTTTGGATTAGTGCATTAATAATTTGTAATTCATGGATAATTCTATTATCAATGGTCTAATAAGTAGTATTAGAAATAGATTAAACATTCTGTATATTTAAATAATAAAATTTTAAAAACATGTAAAACAATAAGATAGTGTCTTGATTTGATAAATTATTTATAGTCTGAAACTATTGTCATAAAGAAAATAAGTATTGGCATATAGGTCAAGATTTTTCCATTCTAGCTCTCATCAGAGATGCAGGTATCTCTCTAAAAGAATTTGTCCCCCAGAAGGTTGTTTTCAAGCAATTTTCCTAAGGTCAAATAGATCATCGAATGAAGTTGAAGGAAGTCTTGATGTCTAATTCTGCTGTAGTTGAATCAGTAGCACAAGCGTTACGAACTGCTGAATTATCACAAAGTGCAATCGCACCAATTCGCCCAACGTTGGGTGGTGAAGCTGCTGATGTAGATATCGCTTACGCTGTACAAGAAGTGAATACAGCGCGTGCCTTATCAGAAGGTCGTCGTTTAGTTGGGCGTAAAATCGGTTTGACATCAAAAGTGGTTCAAGCACAACTCGGTGTAGATCAACCTGACTTCGGTATGCTGTTTGCAGACATGGCTTATGGTGATGGAGAGGCGATTCCTGCAGGTCTATTGATCCAACCTAAAGTAGAAGCGGAAATCGCTTTGGTGATCAAACAAGATTTAACGAAAGAAAAACACACTTATGCTGACATTATCAGCGCGACTGATTATGCACTTCCTGCTGTTGAGGTGGTGGATAGTCGAATTGAAAACTGGAAGATCAGTTTGATTGACACTGTCGCAGATAATGCATCTTCAGCTGCATTTGTATTGGGTTCACGTCCTGTAAAACTCGATAACCTTGATCTAGTGAATTGTAAAATGATCATGACACGTGGTGAAGAAGTCGTGTCTCAAGGTGTTGGTAAGGCTTGTTTAGCAAACCCTTTAAATGCAGCTGTCTGGCTTGCTGATGAAATGGTACGTCGTGGTCGTCCATTGTTAGCTGGTGACATTATTTTAACAGGTGCATTAGGCCCTATGGTTGTAGCAAACCCAGGTGATGAATTCAAAGTTGAGATTGAAGGCTTTGGTTCAGTGACTGCTGCTTTCGCTGCTGAATAAGTCGGAATTTTGAGAGAGTACGTTAATGAAAAAGATTAAATGTGCAATGATCGGACCAGGTAACATTGGTACTGATTTGCTTTACAAACTTCAACGTAGCGAATGGTTAGAGCCAGTTTGGATGGTGGGTATCGATCCTACTTCTGAAGGTCTTGCTCGTGCTGCGAAAATGGGTTTAAAAACCACTGCAGAAGGGGTTGATGGTCTTCTTCCTCACGTCATTGAAGATGATATCAAAATTGCTTTTGATGCAACGTCTGCATATGTACATGCTGAAAACAGCCGCAAGTTAAATGAACTTGGTGTACTGATGATTGACTTAACACCTGCTGCAATTGGTCCTTTCTGTGTTCCACCTGTGAACTTAGAAGCTTTACTTGCAGAAGGTGAAGTGCCTAACGTGAATATGGTAACGTGTGGTGGTCAGGCGACAATTCCTATGGTTGCAGCAGTTTCACGTGTTCAACCTGTTGAATATGGTGAGATCATCGCGACTGTGTCTACAAAATCTGTAGGTCCTGGTACACGTAAAAACATCGACGAATTCACACGTACAACTGCGGGTGCTATTGAGAAAGTTGGTGGTGCGAAAAAAGGTAAAGCGATCATCATCATTAACCCTGCTGAGCCACCACTTATGATGCGTGACACAGTACACTGTCTTGTTGAAGGTGAGCCAGATCAAGCTGCGATCACTGAATCAGTTCACGCGATGATTAAAGAAGTGCAAAAATATGTACCAGGTTACAAACTTGTAAATGGTCCAATTTTTGATGGTAACCGTGTTTCTATCTTCTTGGAAGTAGAAGGTTTGGGTGATTTCTTGCCGAAATATGCAGGTAACCTCGACATTATGACAGCTGCAGCTGCTCGTACAGCAGAAATGTTTGCTGAACACGTATTCAACAAAGAAGAAGCTTAAGGAGCAACCGCATGTCTAAGATTATTGTTCATGATATGACTTTACGTGATGGTATGCATCCGCAGCGCCATCAAACGACTGTTGAGCAAATGATTGCAATTTCAACAGCACTTGATGATGCAGGCGTACCATTAATTGAAGTCACTCACGGTGACGGCCTTGGTGGTTCATCAGTAAACTACGGTTTTGCTGCTGCGACTGACGAAGAATACTTGTCTGCTGTTGTACCGCGTATGAAGAATGCAAAAGTTTCTGCACTTCTTCTTCCTGGTATCGGTACGGTTGACCACTTGAAAATGGCACATGAAATCGGTGTATCAACGATTCGTGTTGCAACTCACTGTACTGAAGCTGACTGTTCTGAACAGCACATCACCGCTGCGCGTAAATTAGAAATGGACACAGTAGGCTTCTTAATGTTGGCTCACATGGCATCTCCAGAGCGTCTTTTAGAAGAAGCGAAGAAGATGGTGTCTTACGGTGCAAACTGTATTTATGTGACTGACTCAGCAGGTTACATGCTTCCTCAAGATGTAATTGATCGCGTTGGACACTTACGTCAACACTTGGACCCAAGCATTGAGTTGGGTTTCCACGGTCACCACAACTTAGGTATGGGTGTATCAAATACTGTTGCTGCTGTTGAAGCAGGCGCGGTACGTGTTGACTTGGCATCTGCAGGTCTCGGTGCGGGTGCAGGTAACACACCACTTGAATTGTTCATCGCTGTTGCAAATCGTATGGGTATGGACACAGGCGTTGACTTGTTCAAAGTACAAGATGTTGCTGAAGATCTTGTGATTCCAATGATGCACAACCCAATTCGTGCAGACCGTGATGCAGCTACTTTAGGTTATGCGGGTGTTTACTCTTCATTCCTATTGTTCGCTAAACGTGCTGAAGCGAAATATGGCGTATCTGCGCGTGAAATCTTAATGGAGCTTGGTCGCCGTGGTACTGTTGGTGGTCAGGAAGACATGATTGAAGATCTAGCTTTGACTATGGCTAAAGCAAAAGAACTTAACGCATAATTTAAAAGTGATTTGAAAGAGCACTCTTAGGAGTGCTTTTTTTATGAATTTAGAAAAGATACATATAAAAAAACAATTGCGTGAGATGTTTGGGTGCTTATATTGAGTGATTTGGTGTAGAGCGTATCGTGATTGTTAAACTTAAAAACTATTAAATAAAATGGCAAAATGCTTCTGGGTTAATTTGTAACATATTAAAATATAATAAATTATCCATAGTAAAAGTTAATTTGCTTAGTTACTGAGCTATTATTAATTGTTTATAACAATGAGAGTTTTTAAAGTATTGTTTTTCATCGGAAAAGTCTAAATTTTTTTTAGACTCTAGTCTGATTTCTTCAGAGTGCACAATTTAGCAATATGCTCATCAACGCTGATTTGAGTATAGGATGAAGCCATGCGTCATCAAAAATTATGGCTAGCAATGATTGCTGCAACAACTCTAGGGACAACTGCTGCTCACGCGAATTTTGTGGCTGATTCAAATGTTCAGCTTAAATTTAAAAATTTCTATTTAGAACGTAATTACGATACAGCACCAAATCTAGATTATGGTAACTGGACGCAAGCAATCACTTTAGATGCTAAATCGGGTTATCACGATATTGGTGCAGGCATTCAAGTTGGTGCAGATCTCTTGGCTCAATATGCAATTGGATTGAAATCGCGTGATTCTGTAAATGACATTCATATGCCATATGATAACAGTCAAGGTCGTACAGAACGTGATAATGCTAAATTCGGTGCGACTTTAAAAGTTAAAGTTTCTGAAACTGAACTTAAAGTAGGTGATTTATTGCCGATGTCACCAGTTATTTTCTTCGATCCATCACGCCAATTATTAACTACTTATAGTGGTGCATGGTTAGAGTCGAAAGATATTCAGGATACTAAATTAACCTTAGCTTATATTGATGGTATTAATGCGCGTTACGATAATCAGTATCAAGATTTGACCTTATTCCCAAACAATGATTTTGCGAAGGCAGAAGCTCAAGGTCTCACAACTGCTGATGGAATGTATATTGTTGGTATTGATCACCAGTTTACATCAAAGATTGGTGGTAGTTATTGGTTCGCTGATTTAACTGACATCTTCAAGCAACATTATGTTGCTGCAAGCTATAAAACTAAACTTGATGAAAAAACGAATTTAGATGCACATATTCGTTACTTCGATAACAGTGAAACTGGCGATAAACTTTTTGGTGAAATTGATAGCCAAGCAATTTCTATGGGGGCGAAAGTCAATCATGGTATGCATACTGTTCAATTGGGTTATCAAGAGATGTTTGGCGAGCATGGAGATGAAGCGACACTATTCCCAACATTGGGTGGTTGGGTGCCACAACCTTATTTAGATAACTGGTCAGTCGCGAGTTTTATCCGTAAGGATGAGAAATCTTGGAGTGTAGGTTATACCTATAATTTTAAAGAAATGGGTGTACCAGGATTATCTGCCACTGTACGTCATTTCCAAGGTTGGAATATTGATACGGCAACACCAGGTCGAGGTCGCGAGAATGAAAATAACATCATCGTGAACTATGTTGTGCCAGAAGGTAAGTATAAAGGTCTTGGTTTCAACTATATGTTCATTGATACTAATTATAACAACATCAATGTTCCAGGTACTTTGAGTGATTTAGAAGAGCATCGTGTGGCGTTAAGCTATAGTTATAAATTCTAAAATGAAATTGATCTCGATATGATGAGCAAGGATCATATCGAGATCTTATCAAGTCATATTCAGAGGGTGAATATTGATTTTAAAAAAATAAGTAAAAACAGTAATTTATTTAATTGGTAAAAAGATGGATGCAATCGTAAATTTGTATCAGTTGAAAGGTACAGAGCAGTTAATATAAGCCTGTAAAACTATCATTTGTAAACATCAACTGATGATTGTTTCACAAATATATGATCAGTTATAGACAGTTAGAGGACTATGATGAGCACTGTTCAAATTCCAGAATATAAAACGGATTCATTCTTTGGTTTAGAAGATAAATGGATCGAAACTGCTGAAGGTGAGTTAACCCATTATCATGAAATTGGTGAAGGCACGCCTATTTTATTCCTTCATGGTTCTGGTACTGGTGTATCAGCAGCTGCTAACTGGTGGTTGAATTTACCTGCAATTGGTGAGCAAGCGCGTTGTATCGCAATTGATACCATTGGTTATGGTCAAACTGTCGTTGCACCAGGAACTCAATACGGTATCCGTGCATGGGTTGATCATGCAATTCGTACTCTTGATGCACTTGGTATTGAAAAAACATGGTTAGTAGGTAATTCTCTAGGTGGTTGGTTAGCATTCCAATTGGCACTTGATTATCCAGAGCGTGTACTCGGTATTGTTTCAATGGGTACAGGTGGTGCAAAACAAACTGCAGCCCTAAAAGCACATGCAAACCCAGTTTTAACAGAAGAAGGTATTCGTAAGACACTTTCAATGTTCGTTGTAAATAAAGACTTAATTACAGATGAGCTGGTAAAAGTACGTTTTGATTCTGCGGCGAATGACTACGCATCTGATCGTTTAATGGATGTTGTGGGTGCGCGTGACCGTGATCGTTTCGAGTTCCCATTAGACTTTGAAAAAATGAAAGATATTACAGTTCCTGTATTATTGATTCATGGTACTCAAGATGTGGTGATTCCTGTGTCTCGTACTTGGGACATTTTAAATATCGTTCCTAATGCTGATGCACATATTTTCAGTCAGTGCGGTCACTGGTCGCAAGTTGAAAAAGCAGAAGAATTTAATACGGTGATCAAAAATTATCTAGCAGTTCATGGCGTTAAATAATTTAAGATCCTAAAAAACTAAAAAAGAGGATGATTTAATCATCCTCTTTTTTAAAACTTAAAATACAGAACATGTGTTTAATACATTTAAATCTGCATATTGATAATCAATATTGAGCATTGATCTGTTTTAATGCATTAGACTTAAGTGGTAGATCAAGTCTAGTTAGTTAATGGGTTGTTTAAAAAATAGTCTAATCTAAAGCCTGAATTCATAGAATTTATGATGATATTCGTAAAACTTTATTAGACTAAAGTCTAAGACTGTTGGTTGAAATAAAAAATAAAAATCACCGCTATGTTTAACGGTGATCATTAATTTGAAAAAAAATTAATTAATTACGATTAATATCAAGGTAAAAAACAGAGCTCAGTAAGTCCATAAATTTTTTGACTCCTTCTGAGTTAGTACTTTTTCTATAGCTTGCAAATAAATCGATTGAAGGTAATTCCACGTCTAGCGGGCGAATCACGGTGTTGTTCATCGTCAGTGGTGCGATATATCCAGGTAGAAAAGTACAGCCCAGGTTCATGCCAATAGAATTAATGTTAAAGAGGATATTGTCTGCAGTTTGAACAATATTTAAATTGATTTGATGGTATTTTGCAAAATCTAGAATGATCTTATTTAGGGTTTGAGATTGCTGTTCAGAAGGAATAATGAAATCGATTCCATCGAGCTCTTTTACTGGAATGCGATCGTATTTAGCGAGTGGATGATCTTTGGGGAGTAAGAAAATCAAAGGTTCTCGTAAAACAAATTGACTTTCGATTTCATCACTAAATAGATTTTGACGAGTAAAAGCGATATCAATTTCGCCTTTTTTTAACATTTTTGACTGATCGGAGTTGTTTAAGCTTAACAATTCAATCTTTAAATCCCGGTTTTGAACACGAAGATTAGGGAGAACGTAAGGAAAAATTTTCATTTCAACGACGGGAACAAAGCCGATACGTAACAATTGCTGTTTAGATTTGGCAATCTGACGAGTCATTGCGACTGCTTTGTCTGCTTGGGCTATCGTGAGGCGAGCTTGTTCAAGGAAGACTTGCCCCTCCTCAGTGAGTTCTACCTTACGTTTTGTACGATAAAGCAAAGGGACGCCAATTTCATCTTCAAGATCTTTAATCTGCTGGCTCAATGATGGCTGAGCAGTATAAAGGCGCAAGGCTGCTTTGGTGAAGTTGAGTTCTTCTGCCACAGCAATGAAATATCGAAGGTGTCGTAGTTCCATAAAAAATCATCCAAAGATTGATTCATATAATGTCTAAATATGATCAAGTGCGAGTATAGTTCACAAATGGATATTCGGTGAAGTGGGGCTGAGTATATTGAAATATCAACGTTATTATTAAAATATGGTAAAATTCACGTATTGAGCGATTGATTAATTTATCGATAAAACATCTTGATTCAAACAAAAAAAATATTTCCCCAAAACTCGTTCAAAACTCATTATCTCTGCAAAGTTGAGTCTATTAGTTTGTGTCTAATTTAGTCACAGGAGAGCTTTTCATGAGTGGGAAAATTGATGTGCGCGAAATCGATGCTTTAGTCGATGCACAAAATGGACGTATCACGCCATCTATTTATACAGATCCAGATATCTATGAACTAGAACTTGAACGTGTGTTCGGTCGTACATGGTTATTCCTTTGCCATGAAAGCCAAATTCCAAAGGCTGGTGATTTCTTCAATACCTATATGGGTGAAGATCCGATCATTGTGGTACGTCAAAAAGACGGTTCAATCAAAGCATTGTTAAACCAATGTCGTCACCGTTCAATGCGCGTGAGCTTTGCTGACTGCGGTAACACTCGTGCATTTACATGTCCATACCATGGTTGGTCTTATGGCGTAGACGGCTCTCTTAAAGATATTCCTCTTGAAGATCGTGCATTCCCTCAAGGCGCATGTAAAGAGAAGTGGAGTTTGATCGAAGTAAACCGTGTGAAGTCTTATAAAGGCTTAATCTTCGGTTGTTGGGATGAAACAACTCCAGACCTTGAAGAATACATGGGTGATATCGCTTGGTACTTAGATGGCGTATTAGATCGTCGTCCAGGTGGTACTGAGATCATCGGTGGTGTTCATAAGTGGGAAATCGAATGTAACTGGAAATTTGCGGCTGAACAGTTTGCATCTGACCAATATCATGCATTGTTCTCTCACGCATCTGCGATTCAAGTATTAGGTGCTAAACCTGATGACGAATCTACTAAGAAATTAGGTGCTGCGCAAACTGCACGTCCTGTATGGGAAACTGCGAAAGACGCAATCCAATATGGTTCACGTGGTCACGGTTCAGGCTTCTTCTTTACAGAGAAACCAGATGCAAACGTATGGGTGGATGGTGAAGTAGCAAACTATTTCCGCGAAACTTACGAAGAAGTTAAAGAGCGTCTTGGTGAAATCCGTGCGTTACGTCTTGCGGGTCATAACACTATGTTCCCAACATTGTCTTGGTTAAACGGTACAGCAACACTTCGCGTATGGCATCCACGTGGTCCAAACAAAACTGAAGTATGGGCGTTCTGTATTGCGGATGCTGAAGCGTCACAAGAAGTGAAAGAAGCGTTTGAACGTTCTGCGACACGTGCATTTGGTCCAGCTGGTTTCTTAGAGCAAGATGACTCTGAAAACTGGATCGAAATTCAAAAAGTCTTACGTGGTTACAAAGCGCGTCAAAACAAACTCATTATGGAAATGGGTCTTGGTAACGAGAAAATTCGTGAAGATGGTATCCCTGGTATCACTAACTATATTTTCTCAGAAACTGCGGCACGCGGCATGTACCGTCGTTGGGCAGACTTGCTAATCCATGAAAAATGGGAAGATGTTGAGAAAGCAGCTGACGAATATGAGAAGGAGCTTATGAAATGAGTCAAGTGAGTTTAGAACTTCACCATCAAATTAGCCAATTCCTCTATCGTGAAGCGAAATTGCTTGACGATTGGAAATTCCGCGACTGGTTAGATACGTTAGCTGAAGATATTTCTTACACGCTACGTACAACACCAAATGCTCAAACACGTGACCGTCGTCGTTCAATTGAACCACCTACAACTTGGGTGTTCAATGATACGAAAGATCTTTTAGAGCGTCGTGTTGCTCGTCTTGAAACAGGTATGGCGTGGGCTGAAGAGCCTCCATCACGTACAACTCATATGGTGAGTAACGTGATCGTAGAAGCTACTGAAGTTGAAGGCGAATACGATGTATACGTTACATATCTTTTGTACCGTACACAAAAAGAGAAAGATGTCACGATTTACTGTGGTAAACGTCATGACAAGATCCGTAAAGTTGAAGGTGGCTTAGGCTTCCAAATTTTCAACCGTAAGATCACGCTTGATCAAGTTACCTATAACTCTCACAACCTGAGTGTGTTCTTCTAATGAATAAGATTTTTGTTTGCCAAGTTGACGAATTAGACGAAGGCGAAGCGTTGAAAGTAGATTGCGGCGTTAATGGTATCGATGCGCTTGCAGTGTTTAACAATGGTGGTGAGTTCTTCGCAATGAATGACCGTTGTTCTCATGGTAATGCTTCAATGTCAGAAGGTTATCTTGAAGACGATGGCACTGTCGAATGCCCATTGCATTCAGCTCGCTTCTGTTTAAAAACCGGTCAAGCATTATGTTTACCAGCGACAGATCCAATTCAAACTTTCCCAGTGATTGTTGAAGATGGTGCGTTATACGTTGAGATGGCAGGAGAGTAATCATGGGTTGGCTTAAAGGCGAAGTTGCACTGATCACAGGTGGTGGTTCTGGTTTAGGTTGGGCTTTAGTTGAACGCTTCCTTGAAGAAGGTGCACACGTTGGTGTGTTACAACGTTCACAATCTAAAGTCGATGCTTTAAAAGAACGCTTTGGTGATCAAATTGTTGCAATCGCTGGTGATGTTGCCAACTATGAAGACAATGTCCGTGCTGTAAAAGCAACTGTTGAGCGTTTTGGTAAGCTTGATTGCTTTATTGGTAATGCAGGAATCTGGGATCACTACGCAGATATCGTCAATACTTCAGGTGAGCAACTTGATAAAGCGTTTGACGAAATCATGGGAATTAATACGAAAGCATTAATTCTAGGTGCTAAAGCTGCACTTGATGAGTTAGTAAAATCTGAAGGTTCGATAATCTTCACACTATCTAACTCAGCATTATATTCTGCGGGTGGTGGTCCAGTTTACACAGCATCTAAGCATGCTGGCGTAGGCATCATGAAGGAATTGGCGTATGAGCTTGCACCCAAAGTTCGTGTGAATGCTGTTGCGCCGTCAGGTATGAATGTAAACATTAAAGGTGCTGCATCATTAGGCCAAGAAAATCTAGGTCTTTTAGATGCGCGTGATCCTGAGAAAATCGCGCGTGGTATGCCGTTGAACTTCTTACCTGAGCCTGAAGAAATGACAGGTTCTTATGTGCTCTTGGCATCTCGTCAAAATAACCGACCTTTAACTGGTGTTCTGATCAATGCAGAATGTGGTTTGGGTATTCGTGGTCTACGTCAACCACGTGCTGGTTTCTTTGACGAATAAAATCTAGTCTAAAAAATGGACTTATCGGCAGCCTGTTCTAAGGCTGCCTTCCTTTTAAGGAGTCTCTCATGGCCGTTAAACTTATTTGTGCTTCGCACAGTCCTTTAATGGAATTTGCTTCACCTCAAGATCAGTCAAAAGAGCAAAAAGTACGTGCTGCTTTTGAACAATTATCTGCTGAAGTAAAAGCTTACGATCCAACACTGATCATTACTTTTGGTCCAGACCATTTTAACGGTTTTTTCTACGACCTTATGCCAAGTTTCTGTGTCGGTATCCGTGCTACGGCTGCTGGTGACTGGGATTACGGTAAAATTGACAATAAAATCGATGTTCCTGAAGACAAGGCTTTGGCACTTGTGCGTCAAGTTCTAGATGAAGGTGTTGATGTTGCATACTCATATCGTATGCAGGCTGACCATGGTGTGACTCAACCATTACACTTCCTTTGTGATGGAAAACTTGATCGTTATAAAACGATTCCAATATTTATAAATGGCGCTGCCGCACCAATGCCAACAACTAAACGTACAATCGCTTTAGGTCGTGCGGTAGGTCAGTTTATCAAGTCACTTAATCTTGAAAATGAGCGTGTACTTGTATTGGGTACAGGTGGTTTGTCTCATGATCCACCTACACCACAAATGGGTTCAGTGCCACCAGAAGTTGAAGAGTTTTTAATTGCTGGTCGTAATCCAACTGAAGAAGCACGTAATGCGCGTCAAGCGAAAATTATTGCAGTTGGTCAGAAACTCGCTGCTGGAGATACATCAGTTGCAGTACCGCTGAGTCCTGAGTGGGATATTGCATTGCTTGAGAAATTCAAACAAGCAGATTTTGCTGCAATGGAAGCGATGACTGAGGCAGAAATTCGTGTCGAAGGTGGTCGTGGTGGTCAAGAAGTGCGTTGCTGGATGGCAGCATTTGCTGCACTGAGCGAAGTTGGTGAGTATGAAATGACAACTCACTGCTATGAAGATATTAGTGAGTGGATTGCGGGCTTCGGTATCGTATCTGCGGAATTAAAAGGTTAATCCCATGAGCAATGTAAACAACATCGTCATCGTTGGTGCGGGTCAAGCAGGCGCAAGTGCGATCCTTGAGCTTCGTGCAAACAAATATGAAGGTAAAATCACATTAATTGGTGATGAAACGCATCTTCCTTATGAGCGTCCACCACTGTCTAAAGACGTGATTTTAAAACCTGAAGAAACCAAGATTGAAATTTTATCTGAAGAAAAATTAGCAGATCTTGGTGTGACAGCAATTCGCGGTAATGGTGTCGTGAAAATCAACGCTGAAGCCAAAACTGTCGAACTTCAAAATGGTGATGTTGTTGCTTATGACAAATTGCTGATTGCAACTGGCGGTGCAGCACGTCGTCTTCCAAACTTCGATGCACTTGGCAAACATGTTTACACGCTGCGTAATCTTGAAGATTCACAAGCCCTTGTACCAGTGTTACAAAAAGGTCAACGTATCATCCTGATTGGTGGTGGTGTAATCGGTCTTGAGCTTGCATCATCTGCACGTTTCAAAGAATGTGAAGTCACTGTCGTTGAAATGGGACCAATGGTGATGGGGCGTTCATCGCCACGCATCTTGAGTGAATTCTTGCTTGAACAGCAAAAATTGGCAGGTGTGGATGTTCGTCTTTCAACTTCAATTGCAGATTGCAAGCTTGATGGCGAAGAAATTGTGGTGACTTTAGCTGATGGCGAAGAACTTCGTGCGGATGCTGTGGTTTACGGTATCGGTATTGTGCCAAATGCACAGTTGGCAGTTGATGCTGGTCTTGACGTTGATCTCGCGATCAAAGTAAACGAAAATTGCCAAACCTCGAATGCTGATATTTATGCGGCAGGTGATGTGGCAACTCAACTTCGTGACTGTGGTAACCACCGTCGTGTTGAGACTTGGGAAAATGCCAATCTTCAAGCAGGTATCTTTGCACGCCATGTGATGGGTGTAGAACATCCTACTCCTAATCCAGCATGGTTCTGGACAGATCAGTTGGACATTAACTACCAATTCGTAGGTGATATGGCAGCAGCTGAGTGGTTAGTACGTGGTGAAATCAATCCTGAGCTACGTGCAGAATCTTCATTTGTATTGTTCGGTGTGACTGACGGTATTATTGTTGGTGGTATTACGGTAAATGCGGCTAAAGAAATGCGTCATCTTAAAAAATTGATTAGCAAACAAGCTGCATTTGAAGCAGATAAATATTTAGATCTTAGCCAAGACCTTCGTAAACTTGTGAAGTAAACTTGGTGAGATTGTGCAACAGACCTAGGGTAACTTAGGTCTGTTTTTTATGTGCCTAAGAAAATATTGATTTAATTTTGAGCAAATTATGAATTCTAGTTCCTCAAATATAATGGTCGTTGCGAGTATATATGCCTTATTGGTATTGATATGGGCTGCAACACCACTTGCCATTGTATGGAGTGTTGTAGAAATTCATCCAATGTGGGTGCTCATCATTCGATACTTTGGTGCATCTATAATTGCTTTGGCTTTGCTCAAAATGATGCGTGATCCACTCCCGTTTGATCATGTATCGCTGAAAAGTTATGTGGCTGGTAGCCTAAATTTAATAGGTGCGCAGTTATTTATCTACTTAGCAGCAAATTATTTAACGTCAGGCTTAATGGCACTGATCTTCGGATTTTCGCCATTAATTGCAGGTCTCATTGGACATCTCATCCTAAAAACACATAAGTTGTCTATTTTACAATGGAGTGGAATGGTCATTGCCGTATTGGGTCTCACATTTGTTTTTGCAGAATCTGCAGATGAGCGAGTCAATCCTTGGGGTGTAGTTTTGATGCTGATCAGTATGGTGTCGTATATCAGTTCGATTTTTTTGGTCAAACAAATTAATGCACCTTTAAGCCCCATGAGTCAGGCGACTGGTTCATTAATCGTTTCAGCTTTAGGATCACTCTTAATCATTCCATTCATTTGGCAACACATCCCAACCGTGCTACCAAGTACGCAAGCGATGGTGGGTTTTTTGTTCACAATGATCATGTCATCAATTGTTGCGATGCTGTGCTATTTTTGGTTAATCCGCCGCTTAGCAGCGTCGACAGTGTCTTTGAGTAATGTCATGACGCCAGTCATCGCCCTAGTTTTGGGGGCATCCTTAAATAATGAAATTATTCATAATGAAGCCTTGTGGGGGATTGTCGTTGTGATGATGGGGTTGCTGATGTATTTTAATCGAGAACTCTTGAAACTATTCTTAAAAAAATGAGTGAAAAAAAGTGGTTTTAATCACACACGTACAACTACATGAATATATAAGATTCATAATGTTACAAAACTATGCTTTAGCCCAAGCTCGAATTTAGGAATACTGAAAAAGTCAGTTCAAATCAGCAAAAAAAAATTGAACATTTTTTGCATAATTTGGACTGTTTTACTTTAGCTCAAGTTCAAACTTATCTAAAATAGAAGTGGTACAGTTTGAAATCTATACAAGTTATCAATTTGTCACATTAATATTTTAGAATCTGCTGGTGAAAACGATAGAAATCTATTTATTTTATTTCAAAATTCGTTATCATCGCGCCCTCTAGTTATAACTCTACACAATAGGCTAACTAGAACTCTATAAAGCACCGAGTCAAAGGACCGCAAGTCACCCGACTTATTTCTATTAACCCATATCAGAGATGGTAATTCGATATGAGCGTTTCTTCTGTAAATCCTGCACCTAATTCTACTAACGAATACTATTTGACTCGCCAAAGTCAGATGGAATCTAATGTTCGTAGCTATCCACGTAAATTGCCGTTAGCGATAGCAAAAGCTCAAGGTTGCTGGGTTACTGATGTTGAAGGTACAGAGTACCTCGATTGTTTAGCTGGGGCAGGAACATTGGCTTTGGGCCATAATCATCCTGCGGTCATTCAAAGTATTCAAGACACTTTAGCGAGTGGTCTTCCATTACATACTTTGGATTTAACGACACCTTTAAAAGATGCTTTTACTGAAGCTTTACTTGCTGAATTACCGGGTGGTAAAGAAGAGTACTGCCTACAGTTCTGTGGTCCATCTGGTGCAGATGGTACAGAAGCAGCAATTAAACTTGCAAAAACATATACTGGCCGTGGCACTGTGATCAGCTTCTCTGGTGGCTACCATGGTATGACTCACGGCTCATTAGCAATGACAGGTAATTTGTCTGCTAAAAACGCTGTTAATGGTTTAATGCCAGGCGTTCAATTCATGCCGTATCCACATGAATACCGTTGCCCACTAGGTTTAGGTGGTGAAGCGGGTGTTGACGCGCTTACTTATTTTTTTGAAAATTTCATCGAAGATGTTGAAAGCGGTGTGACTAAGCCTGCTGCAGTTATCCTTGAAGCGATTCAAGGTGAGGGCGGTGTGGTTACAGCACCTGTGAAATGGTTGAAAAAAATTCGTGAAGTGACTGAAAAGCACAACATCGTTTTAATTCTTGATGAAGTACAAGCTGGTTTCGCGCGTTCAGGAAAAATGTTTGCCTTTGAACATGCGGGTATCGAACCTGATGTTGTAGTGATGTCGAAAGCAGTAGGTGGAAGCTTACCACTTGCAGTACTTGGTATTAAGCGTAAGTTTGATGCTTGGCAGCCTGCAGGTCACACGGGTACTTTCCGTGGTAACCAATTGGCTATGGGTACTGGTCTTGCTACGATCAAAACGATTAAAGAACAAAATCTTGCGCAAAACGCACAAGAGCGCGGTGATTTCCTTCAAGCTGAATTGAAGAAATTAGCTGCAGAATTCCCATGTATCGGTAATGTACGTGGCCGCGGTTTAATGATCGGTATCGAAATCGTTGATGAGCGTAAACCTGCTGACCATATGGGTTCACTTCCTGCAGATGGTCAATTGGCTGCTGCAATCCAAGCAGCGTGTTTCAACAACAAATTGTTGTTAGAAAAGGGTGGACGTAACGGTACAGTGATTCGTCTACTTTGCCCATTAATTATTAACCAAGCTGAATGTGAAGAAGTAATTGTGCGCTTTAAGAAAGCAATTTCTGAAGCATTAGTTGCGGTACGAGGCGCTTAATTCATGGTAGATTTTGCAGAACACCGTAAAGCTTTGCTCTGTAATGATGCTGCATCCATTGCTGACTATACGTCAGCAATGGATCAGGCAACTCAAGCAGTAGCAGCTTGGTTACAAAATGACAAAATGTACACAGGCGGTAGCATTAAAGAGCTTCGCAGTGCAATTGCATTTAATCCTTCTAAAGAAGGATTGGGTGTGGAAAAGTCATTAGAGCGTATGGTTGAGCTATTCCTTAATAAGAGCTTAAAAGTACATCATCCTCATTCTTTGGCGCATTTGCATTGTCCTACTATGGTGACTAGCCAAATCGCAGAAGTACTCATTAACGCAACTAACCAATCGATGGACTCATGGGATCAAAGCCCTGCAGGTTCATTGATGGAAGTTCAGTTGATCGATTGGCTTCGTCAAAAAGTTGGTTATGGTGCAGGTCAAGCAGGTGTGTTCACCTCTGGCGGTACGCAGTCAAACTTGATGGGTGTATTGCTTGCACGTGATGCATGTATCGCGAAAAACTGGAAAGACGAAAACGGCAATCCGTGGTCTGTTCAGCGTGATGGCGTACCTGCGGAAGCGATGCGTAACGTTAAAGTCATTTGTTCTGAAAATGCTCACTTCTCTGTGCAAAAGAACATGGCGATGATGGGAATGGGCTTCCAATCTGTAGTGACTGTGCCTGTCGACGAAAATGCGCGTATGGACATGGATGCGCTAGAGAAAACCATGGCACACCTTCAAAATGAAGGCAAAATTGTGGCATGTGTGGTTGCAACTGCAGGTACTACCGATGCGGGTGCAATTGATCCTTTAAAGAAAGTCCGTGAAATCACCAATAAGTACGGCGCGTGGATGCATATCGATGCAGCATGGGGCGGTGCTTTAATCCTATCTAATAATCACCGTGATTTGTTAGATGGTATCGAGTTTTCTGATTCAATCACACTTGATTTCCATAAGCATTACTTCCAAACGATTTCTTGTGGTGCATTCTTACTTAAAGATGAAGCGAACTATCGCTTTATGCATTATGAAGCGGAATACTTAAACTCTGCTTATGATGAAGAGCATGGCGTACCAAACCTTGTTTCTAAATCTCTACAAACTACACGTCGTTTTGATGCGTTGAAATTGTGGATGACGATTGAAGCACTCGGTGAAGAGCTTTACGGCTCTATGATTGACCACGGTGTGACTTTAACGCGTGATGTTGCAGATTATATTAAAGTAACAGACGGTTTAGAGTTATTGGTTGAGCCACAATTTGCATCAGTCTTGTTCCGTGTAATTCCTGAAGGTTACCCAACAGAATTACTCGATACATTGAACCAAAACGTTGCGGATGAATTGTTTGCACGTGGTGAAGCGAATATTGGTGTGACTAAAGTCGGTCAGGTTCAATCATTGAAAATGACAACTTTAAGTCCAGTAGCAACTTTAGACAATGTGAAGAACTTGCTTGCGCTTGTACTGGCTGAGTCTGATCGCATCAAAGCTTCAATTGCTGATGGTACATATACGCCACCAATCGATTAATAGATTGTTTTTTGAAAAAAGCGCTCAATTGAGCGCTTTTTTGATATTCAAAATTCATAACTTTGACATATTTTTAGATCATGATTGAAGAAATCTTTATGCGGAATTAGGGGGGATAATTATTAAAGAATAAGTAGGTAATAAAAATATCAGTATTTAACCGTAATTATTATAAATCATTGAAATATAATTAAAAAATAAATAAGCAGGTTGGTGTAATAAAAATAATAAAATCGTAATAAAGCTGTAACCTTATTGTCATATTATCAAATCAAAATGCATGTATCGAAATAAGTACAATACTTCAATAAAAAGTAGCGTACTCCAAATTTGCATAAATTGAGAGATAACATGATGCGCTTTACAAATATTGCAATTGCATTAGCACTTTCTGGGGCAGCTGTAGCAACTACCGCAAATGCAGCACGTGACACAATTCAAATTGCGGGTTCTTCTACAGTATTGCCATATGCAAGTATTGTGGCTGAAGAATTCGGTAATAACTTCCCTCAATTTAAAACACCAGTAGTTGGTTCAGGCGGTTCGTCGGGTGGTTTAAAACAATTTTGTAATGGTGTTGGCGACAATACGATCGATATTGCTAACTCATCTCGTGCAATTAAATCGAGCGAATTGGCTGAATGTAAGAAAAATGGCGTTAACCAAGTATTAGAAATTAAAATCGGTTACGACGGTATCGTATTTGCTTCAAATGCTAACAAAGCAGCTTATAAATTACGTCCACAACATGTATTTGCAGCTTTGGCAGCTGAATTGCCTTCAAACGGTAAGATGGTAAAAAACCCATATACACGTTGGAATCAAATTGATAAATCATTACCAAATGAGCCAATCACGCTTGTAATCCCAGCTTCGAATCATGGTACACGTGAAGTCTTCCAGGAGAAAATGGTGGACGCTGGTTGTGAATCGTATGCTGCTATTAAAGCTTTAGATAAAGATGCCAAAAAGAAAGCTTGCACAACGTTCCGTAAAGATGGTCGTGTTGTGGAAATTGCGGGTGACTATACAGAAACACTTGCACGCTTAAAGACTTCTCCAAGTGCTGTTGGTGTGTTTGGTTTAGGTTTCTATGATCAAAACCGTGACCGTTTACGCGTTGCAACTGTGAACAATGTGGCACCGTCTGAAAACACGATTTTAAATGGTTCTTACCCTGTATCACGCCCCTTATTCTTCTATGTAAAAGGTGAGCATTTGAAATCAATCAAAGGTTTACCACAGTTTACTGAATATTTCTTAAATAAGCGTGTTTCAGGTAAAGGTTCTAAGTTAGAAAAAGCGGGCTTAATTTCACTCTCTGACAAAGAGCGCGCATCAATTTTGGCAAACTTTAAAGCAGGTAAAGCTGTTAAGTAATCAAACGACAAACTAATGGCAGGAATTATCCTGCCATTGGTTTTTTCATTGAAAAAAGTTTTTTCAAACCATGAAAATTGAAAAGACAGTGGAGAATACATGAATCTGCTACTTATAGGTGTGTTATTGGCGATCATCGCCATTGCCTATCAAATCGGATTACGCAAAAGCCGTAACTTAGCAGGTCAGGGAAATAACTCTGCCGCTTTGCATTCACGTCCTGGTTACTATGGGGCATTAGTTGCGTTGTGGTGTGGTATCCCTGCATTTTTAATTTTGATTGTTTGGAATTTGGTTGAGCCAACGATCTTGGAGCAGGTGGTGCTTAATCATTTGCCACAGGATATTAAAGCGAGTCTAGATCCAGCAAGCCTAAACGTAGTTGTTGACCGTGTTCAAGCGATTGCATCCGGATTTGGTGTCAGTGATACAGCAACGTCCTATGAAGTTGCAGCTGCAGAGCAACTGAGTAAATTTTCAACTATTGGCTCTTTTGCAAAATTAGCAGTTGTCATTTGCGCTGCATTGGCAGGTTTAGTATGGACAAAAAAAAGAATTAGCCAAGATTTTAGAGCGCGTAATCAGGTCGAGAAAGTCATCAATGTTGGCTTAGCTTTATGTTCTGGTGTCGCAATTCTTACAACACTTGGAATTGTAATGTCGATGTTTGGAGAAGCGATGCGCTTCTTCAGCTTTGTTAATCCTTTTGATTTCTTCTTTGGAACAGAGTGGAACCCGGGTTTCAGTACTTCGGGAAGTGCAGAAGGAAGCTATGGTTTACTTCCATTGTTGTGGGGTACGCTCATGGTCAGTGGGATCGCACTATTGGTTGCTGTACCAGTAGGTTTAATGATCGCGATTTATTTGGCTGAATATGCTTCTCCTCGCTTCCGTTCTTGGGCAAAACCGACCATTGAAGTTTTAGCTGGTATTCCAACGATCGTTTATGGTGTATTTGCACTCATGATTATTGGCCCATTTATTAAAACTGTAGGGGCAATGGTTGGTATTGATATCAACGCAACGAGTGCGCTCACTGCAGGTTTTGTCATGGGAATCATGATCATTCCTTTTGTGTCTTCTTTATCTGATGACATTATTACTCAAGTGCCTCGAGCATTACGTGATGGATCTTTAGGATTAGGGGCGACCAAATCTGAAACGATTCGTAAAGTGGTCATTCCAGCAGCGTTGCCTGGCATTATTGGTGCATTTTTATTGGCTGCTTCCCGTGCAATTGGCGAAACTATGATCGTAGTTCTAGCAGCTGGTAACAGTCCTCTTTTACACGCAAATCCATTAGAAGCTGTTTCGACCGTAACGATTACGATTGTTAATCAATTAACAGGTGATACTGACTTTGCAAGTCCGCAAGCATTAGTCGCTTTCGCACTAGGACTTACATTGTTTGTGATTACTTTAGGTTTGAACATTGTTGCACTTTACATCGTGCGTAAATACCGTGAGCAATACGACTAATGAGTACTTCTAATCCTAATACTCTCGAGACAGTTGATTCAGCAACAGCTGAGCAGCTTAGAGAAAAGCGTAAGAAGACTATTCAGAATTCTTTAGCTAAACGTCATCGTAAAGAAAAGACGTTCCGTTTCTTCGGTTTTTCAGCAGTGATTGCTGGCTTATTCTTCGTAGTATTGCTATTTGGTAGTATTTTAGCGAAAGGCTTGCCTGCTTTTTGGCAAAGTAGCATGAATTTGCCAATCTATTTCGATCCAAAAATTGTTGAAGTTGGTCCAAAGCCTGTACTGGCTGAAGGTGAGAATCCAGCTCAGTATGAAGAACGCTTTATTGAGTGGCAGACTGAAGTTGGCATGGTGGATTGGGATGCATTGATCATCAATGCCATGATCAAACAAGACCCTCAACTTGAAGCCCAACGTGATGATTTAAGCTATATCTATACGAGCTCTGAAGCATATCGTATCCGTGATATGGTGATGAATGATCCAAGCTTGGTTGGTAAAACAGTGGATGTAAAAGTCCTTGCTGATGCAAATATTGATGTGTGGCTTGCAGGTAATATTGATCGTTCTTTGCCAGATGAACAGCAACAACTTAGTCCTGAGATTCGTCAAATTGCCGATGAACTCAAGGCTAAAGGTGTTATCGAAAATTCATTTAACACGAATATTTTCACGAGTCCTGACTCTCGTAGTTCACCAGCGACATCTGGTTTAGCTGGTGCATTCATGGGCTCATTGTTCATGATGTTGATTGTAATCTTTATTTCGATTCCAATCGGTGTTGCATCCGCGATCTATCTTGAAGAGTTCGCACCAAAGAACTGGATTACAGATATTGTAGAAGTCAACATCAATAATTTGGCTGCTGTTCCATCGATTGTATTCGGTTTGCTTGGTGCTGCAATTTTTATTGGTTGGATGCATTTACCATTATCTGCCCCTTTGGTAGGTGGTCTTGTGTTAAGTTTAATGACGTTGCCAACGGTGATTATTACGACACGAGCTTCTTTAAAAGCGGTTCCACCTTCGATTCGCCAAGCTGCATTAGGATTGGGTGCATCAAGACTGCAAACTGTTTTTCATCACGTCCTGCCTTTGGCATTACCAGGTATTTTAACAGGTGCGATTATTGGTGTGGCTCAAGCATTGGGTGAGACTGCGCCGTTGTTGTTGATTGGTATGAGTGCTTTTGTAGCCAGTGTTCCAGCAAGCCCATTCGATCAATCTACAGCGCTGCCTGTACAGATTTTCTTGTGGCAGGGTAATGAACTTCGTAACTTCTTTGAAGGTCGTACTGCTGCAGCCATTATTGTTCTCCTTGCGATGATGATTAGCTTAAATAGTTTAGCGATCTGGTTACGTAAGAAATTTGAAGTCCGTTGGTAGTCGGAGCAAAATATGAATACAGTAACTTCGCAAGTAACTCAAAATTCCTTAAAAAAGGATCAATCAGTGAATTCAGATCAAACACAATTTACATCTCAAGATGCAAATCAAAAAACGTCAACTTCGTTTGTTTCACAATTTGACACGCAAAGCGAAAATAAAAAAGAAGCAAAATCGGATGTTGTAAAACTGAGTACAACTGATGTTCATGTTTATTATGGTGAATCTGAAGCGATTAAAGGCATTGATCTTAATATTTACCAAAATGAAGTGATTGCTTTTATTGGTCCATCTGGATGTGGTAAGTCAACATTCCTACGTACTTTAAATCGTATGAACGACACGATAGATAGTTGTCGGGTAACGGGTAAAGTCATGTTGGATAATCAAGACATTTATGATCCTAATCTCGACGTAGTACTACTTCGTGCGCAAGTGGGTATGGTGTTCCAAAAGCCAAACCCATTCCCAAAATCAATTTTTGAAAACGTTGCATACGGACCTAAACTCCATGGTTTAGCACGTGACAAATATGATTTAGAAGAGATCGTTGAAAATAGTTTACGTAAAGCGGGCTTGTGGGATGAAGTTAAGGATCGTTTGAATCAGCCTGGAACTGGTTTATCAGGCGGTCAACAGCAACGTCTATGTATTGCTCGAACTATTGCAGTTTCGCCAGAAGTGATTTTAATGGACGAACCTTGTTCAGCACTTGACCCAATTGCTACGGCTAAAGTTGAAGAGTTAATCGCTGAGCTTTCAACACAATATACTATTGCAATCGTTACGCACTCAATGCAACAAGCTGCACGTGTATCAGACCGTACTGCCTATTTCCATTTAGGTGATTTGATTGAAGTGAATTCGACAGAAAAAGTATTTACTCAACCTGATCATCAATTGACTGAGGCATATATTACGGGTCGATTTGGTTAATTAAAAATTTAGAAACATAAATAAAAAGAGTCTTCGGGCTCTTTTTTTATTACAAAAATCTGTGGATGGAATAAGGTTTTTCTCTAAAATGGAATTCTTAATAAACTGATATCCACATGACAATGAAAAAAATACTTTGTTTAACAGCATTAATGACCAGTATTTTTATGTTGAGTGCTTGCTCACATACACCAAATCAAAATCAACAAGTAACCATGCAAATCAATACTTCGAATTTGATCGAACAACGTCTCATGAGTCATCTTAGTGCCTTAGAAGATATTGCAGCAGCTCATGGCGGTAATCGCGCAGTTGGAACGGATGGTGGTAAGGCAACTGCAACCTATATTATTGAAGAGGCAAAAAAAGCTGGTTTGCACGCTCAGATGTTGCCGTTTGAAAATCGCAATAAGATTGTAGGTCAGAATATTATTATCGAAATCAAAGGTAAAAATCCTGATTTAGCTACGATAATCGGTGCGCATTATGATTCTGTGACCACAGGGCCTGGGATCAATGATAATGGTACAGGTGTAGCCGTTCTATTAGAGCTATTACAACATTATTCAAAATCTGAAAATCATCCTCAAAATACAATTTACCTTGCATTTTGGGATTCTGAAGAAGATGGTATCGGAGGTTCGCAAGATTTTGTTGCTAAAATGACACCTGAACAGCTGAAGGGAATAAAGGCTTATATCAATGTTGGGTGGTGTTTCAAAAAGTATGCTGGCGTTAAACAAATCCGTTATTAAGGTAAAAGAAAGTCAAATCAAAGGCTTTAAAATGATTTTCGAGCTTTTTAGAAAAGTTGCAACTTCTCCTAAATCCACG
>NZ_VPEE01000028.1:0-38903 GCF_013417345.1 Acinetobacter sp. YH16032
GCACAGAGATTGTGTATGACCACATCAATGAAATTGATTTAAGTGTCCGTCCATTTGTACTAAAAGGCGACATGGAAGAATTCACTTGTGATGCACTGATTATTGCAACAGGTGCGACAGCACAATACTTGGGTCTTGAATCTGAAGCTAAATTCATGGGTCAAGGTGTCAGCGCATGTGCAACTTGTGATGGTTTCTTTTATAAGAACCAAAAAGTTATGGTCGTGGGTGGTGGTAACACAGCAGTTGAAGAAGCCCTTTATCTTTCTAATATTGCTGAACATGTCACCTTAGTTCACCGTAGAGACAGTTTACGTTCAGAGAAAATTCTACAAGATCATCTTTTTGCCAAAGAAAAAGAAGGCAAAATTAGTATTCTTTGGAATAATCAAGTTGATGAAGTCTTAGGTGATAATACTGGTGTTACTTCAGTTCGCTTGAAGTCAACTTTGGACGAAAGCATACAAGATGTTGAAGTTCAGGGCTTATTTGTTGCTATTGGTCACAAACCGAATACAGGTATGTTTGACGGTCAACTCAACCTACGTGATGGCTACATTCAAGTACAAAGTGGTACTTCAGGTAATGCAACAGCAACTTCTGTGGCAGGGGTATTTGCTGCGGGTGACGTTGCTGACAGCATTTATCGCCAAGCAATTACTTCGGCAGGCTCAGGCTGTATGGCAGCTTTGGATGCTGAAAAGTATCTTGATCAATTGAGCAATTTAAAGGCTCATTTAAACGCTTGAAAATTGTATAAAATACGCCCAGTCTGTTGAGCAGTTTGGGTGTATTTTTGATTATGACAATAAAGAATTGGAGAGAAGCTTTGACTCAATTACAAGCTGAAGTGGATGTAGTCATTATTGGTGGTGGTCAGGCAGCCCTTGCTACAGCTTATTTCCTCAAACGTAAGAAAATTCCATTTATTATTTTAGATGATCAAATTCAGGCGGGCGGTGCATGGTCACATGCTTGGGAATCTCTTCGTCTTTTTTCTCCAAATACTTGGAGTTCGTTGTCGGGTTGGATGATGCAAACGACAGAACAAACCTACCCAACGCGAAATGAAGTGATCGAATACTTATCTGCATATGAGCAACGCTATCAATTTCCAATTATTCGCCCTGTACATGTCGATCATATCGAACAAAATGATGGTTATTTAGATGTGTATGCTGGCGATCAATATTGGCGAGCTAAAGCGGTGGTCAGTGCTACAGGGACATGGAGTCAGCCTTATATTCCGTATTATGAAGGACATGAACGATTTGAAGGATTACAAACACATTCAGCACATTATGTAAATCCAGAGCCTTTTATCAATAAACAAGTGATCGTTGTTGGTGGTGGTAACTCAGGCGCACAAATTCTTGCTGAAGTCTCAAAAGTTGCTGATACCACTTGGGTCACAGTAACACCCCCTCAATTTTTATCGGATGATGTTGATGGGCGTGTTTTATTTCTTAGGGCAACTGAACGTTTAAAAGCCCAACAGGAAGGTCGTGTGATTAACCAACCCGTTGGTGGGCTGGGTGATATTGTCATGATAGACAGTGTCAAAGAGGCCCGCGAACGTGGCGTATTACATAGCCGAGAACCTTTTACTGCATTTGAAGAGCATTCAGTTGTGTGGGCTGATGGTTCAACACAAGCTGTAGATGCTGTGATTTGGTGTACAGGGTTCAAAGCTTCATTGAATCACTTAAGAAGTCTTGATGTGGTAGAACCTGATCAGACAGTTGCTGTTAATGATGGGCGCTCAGTAAAAGTAAATAACCTTTGGTTGGTTGGCTATGGGGAATGGACAGGCATGGCATCCGCAACACTCATTGGGGTTTCTAGAACAGCAAGAGCAACGGTAGATCAAATAGCTGCTTATTTGGTTAATTTATAAGTTAAACAGGGTTATTAAAGTATTTTTAAAGTGCTATTCATACTCTCCCCCTACTAAGTTTAAGAAGGATATTTGCTAAAAATTTTACTGATAAAACAAATGGCTAGTTATTTTTTTTGATACTCTATGGGTTTTGGTAACCAATATGAATGCCCATTAAATCTTACATCATAACCATCTACTATTTCTGTAATCATTTCTGTTTTAATCTTTAAGGCATCAATGTAAGGAAGTTGGTGAAAATATCTAAGTCCATTTCTGACCCAACTTAGAATAAGTTCACTGTCACTTAAATCAGTTTGGGTAAGTGCAACAAGTTCCATTTCTAGTTTTTTCTTTTGTTTAGTCTTTAAAAAATCGGATTTTTTCAATTTTAAATAATCAATCGAAGTACCGTAATTTTCATTTAAAAAGTTAATGAATCCAGTGAGTGCAGCAGCTTGACCCGAATAATCAGCCAAATACGCTTTGACATCCTCCAAATTTGGTAACTGATTACTTTCTCCCTCCATTGACAACATCAACGCCACAGCAGGCTTTACAGCCAACCTCGCTGAACGTATTGAAGTTTCACCTCGTTTGATTTTTTCTTCTAATTTATTCTTGTATTCCAGTACAACATCATAAGCCAAAGATGGTTGAAAAATACGTTGCACAAGTTTTTCCATCTGATCTCGTTCTGAACAAATTTTTTTGTTATCCATATCTATTCGAATGTCATGCACCTCTTCAAGCCATTGCATCACCAATTCAAATCTTCTAAGCCCACTACTTCGTAACCTTGCTAATAACGGCTTTGTTGTAGGCACAGATTGATTCCAATCTATTTCGGTTTTCATAAAGAAATGGGTATGTTTATTTATATATAATGCGGCTTTATGTGATCCCACTTTCTTTTCTAACCAGCCTGTATAGTTTTCATACTGATGCTTTAAGTAGCTAGACTCAAATACTTTCTGATTTTGATCAAATTTATTCCATAAATTTTGATGCCAATAACAATCATCGCATAAATCAGCACAACCTGCTGCAATCATACAATGACATGCTTTACAGGATTTCTGAGGCTTATCTCTACATTTTTTACACGTTCTTTGTCCTGATGCATCAGACTTCAATAAGCGATGTTTCTGGCACGATGGACATGTCTCATAATCTCGTGTCGCACATTTTGGGCATATCCGTAGATCATCATTAAATCGTGAAATTCGGGTCAATTTTTGTGATGGCGTACCACATCGTTCACAAGGCTCAATGGGTCTAAAATACACGGAACAACTATTACACACCACACCATATTCGGTCAGCTTACCTATTGGTTTATTTGTCTGATTACATCGAATACAGGGTTGTTTCTTAAGACATTTATTACAAATGGCTTGTTCATCATCTCTAGGGAGTCGGGCAAAGTCACCACAACTTGGGCATAATCGTTTTTTAAAGATACGGGCATAACAAGTCGAACAATATTTCTTGCCTTTATATCGTTTTTTTATGAAAGAAACAGACTGGTTGCATCCATGACAGTCATGTTCAATAACATTTTCAGTCAATATGCCTCGCTCCACTATTATTGCTTCTTCTTAATAAATTTAACCATTGACGTTGTACACTTGCTTTAGATTTTGGCTTAGTAACAGTTATTGCTGCACGAGAGACAGGATAATGTCTTGTAGGCTTAATCATTAAATCTTTCATCTGTTGGAGCTGAACAGGAAGCTTCTTACGCTTATCCCAAAAGTTTGCATGACTAATTCCGTATTCCTTTGAACGCTGCATTAGTAAATTACATGGAATATCCATAATCTGATCCAATATTGAAAGCAAAACTATTCGCTCCTGAGTATTCAGATATTCAAATGCCAAAGGAGTTATTGGATTTGGAAGATGTAAATTTACGTCAAAACTTTCAAATAATTGAATCACATTTTTATTGGGCGTATTGATCAAAAATCTGATCTCACCAAGCCATGCACGAGCAATTTCAAACCATACTTGAGAAGTCACTGGGGATTGATTATAAAAACCAAATTTTTGTTTTAAGACTTGCTCTGCTTTATTTTGGAAGTTTAAAGCATTTAAATTGATGTTTTTACTTTCCTCACAATGCCTTAAATCAAAACCACATGTCGTACAGATCGCTAAACAACCATGTTCCATATCGGCTTTAAATGGTTGGATCGTCACACCACATTCAGGGCAATGGTCAATTAAACTTACCTGATGCTCAACACAACTACAATGCCACCCCATACGCCACATTAAACGCAAATAAGGCGGATTTCCACGACTTTTCAAGCATTCAACACACACTTGCCGACCTGATGTATTTGAGCGGTTTCGTGTACCCAAGGATAAAACCCAAGGGATATTTTGATTTGGATCATAATTTGGCTGTATCTTAGAAACGACGCTACTCAACATCGATTGCTGTATATTCTGTTTTGACTCCATACTATGAGATAACAGAGCATCGAACCTTTCTACATCTACTCCTTTGTCTAAATCAATCGTTAAAGCTCTCCATTTCCCCCATAAAGCCTCAATGAGAACCATAGGTGAGCAACCTACATCTAAGGCGGAACGAATCAACCACGATGAAAATATTTCCCCTTGCTGAATGGGAGTTCTGATATACCAACATTGTTCAGGTTGACTCATCTCTACCTCCCTATAATGATTTAGCAAAATTAACTCAGGCTGAGATTTATATTTCTAATATTTCTTAAACCCTCCGTAGGTTTAAGCCATTTAAACTTATGTACAATGTCATAGGTAATTTCTTCATCACCTTGTAAAATGGCTTCTTTAGCACACTCCACCAGTAATCGATTTAAATCCCCCAAATTTCCACCTGACACTTCAAAAATCAACGTAGCAATCTCTTTGGATGCAAGATTAGACTGTTTTTTTAACGGCAATAGTCGAACATAGCTCACTAATAATCTTAAAAAATCTTGATTGAGTTCCCATTTGGGTAAATTCACCACATCAAAGCGACTGGCATATTGTGGATCAGTATGCAGTATGGTGATTGCTTCACGAGTACCGACACCTACGATATTCAGACTCAATTCATTACTGAGGTTCTTGAGCGTATTCATGACTTCGGGAAGCAATTTGGCTGAACCTGTCAGACAATTATGAATTTCATCGATAATCAACATTTTTGTTTCATACTTACGCATCAAGTGTACGGCTTGATTTCGTAATTTGGCTTCAGGATCACTTGCCCGAAATGGCACAAAGAAGTGATTTAAAATATTAATATAGAGTTCTTTAACATTGGCTTTTGCTGGAGCAAGTATCGGCAAAACAGGCTTGGTCACGGACAACAAATCCATGTCGGCATCACTTACGGTTTTTGTATAATACTGTCTAGCAAACTCATGAATGATGGTTGTTTTGCCCATATTGGAGTCGCCAACAATCAACAAACATTCTGGTCTTAGTTTCCTAGGGCGATTCAGAATATCAGTCAATGTATTCATGATGGTAATAGCTTTCTTATAGCCAATCCATCGATCAGTAAATAATGTCTCAATTCGTTCACTATCGCTTAATTGCATGATTTCAAGTACATGCTCTGCAAGATGTTCATATTTTTCCATTGCATCACCTTAAATCATCAAATGCAGTTAAAGGGGTACTCCACAAATCCTCACTTGTCTGAATGCTTTCAGGAATTACAGCCTTTTTAGACTGATTCTGTTCGGAAAGCTGAGTGATGGCTTTTTCATTTTCCTTTTTTCTTTGGTTTGAGCGACGTTGCTTTCGAGTCAAGCTTCGAGCCTGATTAAGCTGTTCACGTAGATGTAAAATCGCCTTGTAAATCTCATCTTGATTCTGAACATCCTGACGCTCACTTTTGAGATAGTTCTGAACCTGCTTATATTCAAATAAGCTAATAGGTGGTATCTCTCGCTTTGCAGTAGGTACTTTAAAATAGGTATTAGAAAATGGCTCATAAAACCAAATCTGTGAAATATCCCTCGGATCACGTTTAAACAAGAATTTTCTTTTACGCTTTCGATTATTGTCCTCTGGATCAATAGAATTAACCCATTGTCTTAAACAGTCGGCAAAATAGAATAAGTTATCTTTTTGTACCCCTGTACGCTGAATGGTCGCTTCAAATTCAGGTAGAAAATCAATAAACAAGGTATCTTCATCTGATACACGTTCTTTCAACCCTGTACCTGCTGTCGTCCTCGTTCCCCAAACACCTTCTTCCCATTTAACGATTGGGGATGTTCCTAAAACGGAATGTTTCTTCTGGTGATAAACTTTAGTAATCCAATAAACGATATAGTATTCAAGCTCTTTTAATGTCATGCAGGCTTGTTTAGCGGAATCATAAGTTCCACGCTGCTGCACATTTGAAAAAGTTGTACCATCCAAGACATGCATTTCAAGATTGACGATACCAAGCATACGCTCGATGTGACCACCAAACCTTGCCCCACCAATTGGTCGGTATTCCCAATGAATCCCATACTTTAGACAAGCTTTACTGATATGATTGGTTCTAAAATCGGATCCATTATCTGTATGCACCGAGTCCATGATCCCTTCGACCTGCCATTCAGCATCAATATCTAGTTCGATCAACTTACGTTTTTTTGACAAAATACAAGATGCTATACACATCGCCACTGAAGTCGTACTTGGTGCTTCTAGTGATAGGTAATATCCAACAATCATCCGACTGAAAACATCGATTGCCAAGGTTAAGTGAGGTTTTCCAATCGCTTCTCTAAACTCATCGTCCACGATTTCAATATCTAGAGGAGTATGATCAATCTGCACATATGCCAAAGGGTAATCAGCATTTGGAAATGAACCCGCAGCAGCCTTAAATTTATCTGTTGCAGCTTTTGATCCAAGACGTGCTTTCGTTACTTGGTAATCATTTAAAGCCTCAATTCTTCTACGAATAGAGTTTTCATGCGGTGCTTCAAGTTGAAGCCGAGAACACTCTGCTTTTACAATTTCAATCGTTTTGGAAATACTGGGTTTCTTCGCATTCAAATATTCATCATTGATAGCTTGTTTAATGATATTGCTCACTTGAGGTGACAACCTTGATTTTTCAGTTGTCCAACCTCTTTTTTTGGGAATCAACGCCATTAGAGAATTATTTTCCCGATAATCTTTAAGCCATTTCCACAATGTTGAACGATTCACATCATATTCATTCGCCCTATTTTCGACCAGTTCAGTCGTTGAATACTCAATCAAAGGCTTAATAATCTCATAACGTTGTAAAGCAATCTGCCAAGCTTCATTACTAATATCCTGATCACCCTTATTCAAACTCTCAGTTAGCGTATTTTCCCCATTAAAAACGGTCAAACTTCTAGCATTGACCTGTAGACTACGTACCGAATCAAGACTTGATATAACAATGTCATTGGCATTTAAAACATTCACAATTTTATAGGGTTGCCCCTCATAACCGACAACCACATTGGGTTTAAGTGTGATGCGACTACGATCGATATTGACAGCATTAGATTCAATCATTTAGATATTCCTCGCAAATGCATCATTTTGGTTCACCCATATCACTGTTTCAGCAGTTAAAGGACAATACAAATCACAAGTAACCATTCTCTTTGCTACTAGTGCCCAAACTTGGTGAATCCCTTTTAAAACATTGGTTTTATCTTTAAAAATATGGGCAGGTAATTGATTAATTGTTGATTGACCTAACTTTTGCAGAGTATCGAGTAATAATTGTTGATCAACAGCATCGATATGAGAGCGTCTAAATTTTTTTAAGAAATTAATATTTTCCCAATACTGATCATATAATCTTGTTTCACTGATAATTTTGAACTTCCATCCTTTATCAGCAGCAAAACGATGAGCTGCTCTAAATTTTGGTTTTAACTTATCCCAGTCCTCAACAAGCTTTTTCTTAGGCTTAATTTCGATGAGCATTGGTACTAGAAAATCCTCAAAATCTTCACAATTCGAGCTTGAAAACTGCACTAAAAAGTCAGGGGTGTAGGTTGATTGATTACCCAATTCAGTGATGTAGGGGATAACTACAGGTTGACCTATAACATCAATCACATTGTTATTAAATTCTTGCTTAAGTATGAAATCTCTCTCGAGTGTGGATTCAAACCAAATGGTTTTTTCACCTCTAAAGGCATAATTTCCAGAAATACTCCCATAAACAGTTTGAGCTTTTCTAACAGGTAAGTATTCGTCACTCAATTTTTTCATAAAAATTTACCATTCAGGCACTCGTGCCTATTAATGTAATTTCGTAAGTCACTCTTATCTATTTATGTAAATAATCTAATTTAATTGTGTGGAATTAGAGTGACAACCTATTGATTATCTATAATGCCACTCTATTCTATTGCTGTAAACGACAGTGGATCACACCCTCGACCAGGTGAGATCACCTTAGCCCATTTAGGTGTACTTTTTCTCGATGAATTACCTGAGTTTGACCGAAAAGTCTTAGAAGTATTGAGGCAGCCTCTTGAGTCGAAAGAAATCGTCATTTCCAGAGCATCAAGACAAATTACTTTCCCAGCTAATTTTCAATTTGTCGCTGCAATGAATCCATGTCCATGTGGATATGCCTTCAATCAAGACAGTCGTTGTCAATGTTCACCTGAATCAATTAAGCGCTATCAAAATCGAATTTCTGGCCCTTTACTAGATCGGATTGACTTACATATTGATGTGCCACCTTTACCTCCCCAAGACATGCAAAGCACTACACCGATGGAGAATTCTGAAACAGTCAGAAAACGGGTGATTCAGGCCTATGAGTTGCAAATTCAACGACAAGGTGTGACAAATCAAAATCTAAGTTCTCAACAGCTTGATCAAGTGGCTCAACTAGATGATTCTGCAAAAAAGATTATCGCTATGGCTCAGCAACGTTTGAATTTATCAGCACGTTCTTACCACCGAATCTTACGTGTCGCTCGTACAATTGCTGACTTAGCGAGTTCTGAACATATACAAACAGCTCACTTAACCGAAGCACTCTCTTATCGTAAACAGGAATAAAAAAAGCGACTCAGTTGAGTCGCTTTTTTTATTTGAGTTGAGTTTAGAAGCTATAACCCAATGCTAATACCATTTTATTCTTTAAATTGTTTCCATAACGATCATCACCACCAATAATATAATTCATGCTTGCTGTGACACCTGTTTCCCCTAAAGCTTTACTTAGACCAATATCAAAGTGACGGAAATTAAAACTTTCTGACTCTGGTGTTTCTGCAACATACTTACCGTCTTTTTCATAAACATATAAACCCAAAGCTGTGTCCAAGCTAAAATCGTTTGGTAGAGGATAACTATATGTAGCTTTTAAATATGTGTCTCCAGCGTTCCCCCAACCTGTATCTTCCAACAAAGTTTGAGCAGTTACTCCAACATCTTTGTAATTCAGACCAAGTAATAATTCAAAGCCATCATAAACTGACGTTTCAACGTCATAATAATAGTAATACGTTGTACCTACAGTAAAACCAGTGTTTTCATTGATTGAACCGTTGTAACCCACATAAAAATTATTTTCCATTGGATTGGTAGTACCGTAAGCATCTGTACCTAACGTAGATGTCCACCACCCTGCGTACAATCCAGAACTATGGCTATAGTCTAATCCACCTTGTAATGTAGCTTCAGTATTTTCAGGAGCTGCCGTATTACCACGCAATATATAACTTGATAAAACACTGATATTACCCGATACAGAATGCGGTGAAGTTGGTACCTCAGCAAAACTAAATGTTGATGCAGATGCTACAACTGCTAGACCCAATGCTTGAATTGCTAATTTCATATTTATGTTCCCCCACATCATGATTAGATGCTTTTTCGGTTTATTTGTTGAACTCATATGTGAATTAGCAATAGCTATGCCAAAGTTAAAGGTGTTTAGATACAAAGAAATTAAAATAACGAGATAAAATAATTTAAATTAATGATTTTATTATTATATTTGTTTAAATTTCTTATTTTTAAAAATATTCAAAGAAATTTTTTTTGACGATTTACCTGAGTTAAAGACATATCTTTTTAGATCACACATTCATTTACAACTTGCCTCATTTTAAGGCTATTTTTTAATCAACCTTACAGTTGGAGTATCAATTTAGTGCGTCACAAAAAGCAAGTGATCTCTGAAGCACATTAAAATTAAATAAAAATGAACTGAATAACTATCATTCTTATTTAAAATCCTTTATTCATCCTTGTCTGCTTCTAGAGTTACAAAAAAAAACGTGCCAGATTGACTAAATTAAATAAAAAAAAGAATATCAGGTTAAAAATAAATATATGTTATTAATAGTTAAATTTAATTTTATAATAATTTTAATCTTTAATAATTAACAACTTAGTTTAATTTATATACTTTTTGCTTATGACTTTAGGTGCGAAATTGTGAATAATAGAGCCAATTTTGTTATACATTACGTATACAAATACTAAACATTAACCATAATCATTTTGTATGAGGCTCTCTCCCAATGCAAAAATTCCAAAAACTAAGCTTAGCAGTTCTTATTCAAACTGCTTTAATTTCTACTGCATTTGCGAGTGAGCAAAGTGAATCAAAGGGATTCGTAGAAGATGCTGAAGGATCAGTATTATTCCGTACAGGTTTCTTGCATCGTGATAAAAAGAACGGTGTCGAAGATACCAGCTCAGCAGCTCAAACAGCCATGGTTAAAATTGAGTCTGGTTTCACGAAAGGTATCGTTGGTTTCGGTGTTGGTGTTATTGGTGATGCTTCTTTCAAAATAGGAAAAAATGGTCACACAGGCAATCAAATGATTCCTGTTAAAGATCAGTTAAATTCAGATGGCACTAAAGATGCATATGATCACTGGGCTAGAGGTGGTGCATTTATAAAAGCTAGAGTATCAAACACTACTGCAACTTACGGCACTCAAGTTTCTGAAATTCCTGTAATCGCAAGTAATACAGCACGTTTAACTCCTGAATATTACACCGGTCTCTCCATCGTTAGTAACGAAATTGAAAACTTAAGTTTATATGCTGGAAAATTTACAAAAAATCAGTGGTCTAACGAGATTAGTTCTGATGAACAAGAATTAGATCGTGCAGTCTATTGGGGCGCTAAATATAAGTTTAATGATCAACTAAATACTTCGTATTATGGCGTTGATGTTAAAAATAAATTAGACCGCCATTATGCGAATATAAGCTATACCCAACCTTTAAAAAATGATTCATCACTAGTTTTCGATGCTATGGGATATCATACTAAATGGGCTGCTCAAGCAGCTACTGGATCACATTTAACCAATGATCTAAAAGATCGTCAAAATACAATTTGGGGTGTCTCAGCTACTTACAGTAAAGATGTTCACAATGTCATGATAGCTTATCAAGACAATGCTGGAAACACAGGCTATGACTATGCTTATAACAAAGATGGCTTACAAAGTATTTGGGTTCCTAACTCGTATTTATCTGACTTTAATAGTAATGATGAGAAATCTATAGGTCTTCAATATAACTACAATTTCAAAAATCATGGTTTAGCTGGTCTGAATTGGACGACTGCTTTTGTGTATGGTTGGGACATTGATTTAGCCGATCGAGATAACCGTACTCAAATTATCGATCAAGCTGAGGAACATGAATTCTTCAATCAAATTAAATATACCATCCAAACAGGTGCTTTGAAAGATGCTAGTTTACGTTTGCGTCATTCATACTTGCGTGGCAGTGACTCATTTAATAACCCTAATTTCACAAGTGAAGGAATTGGGGACACCAACGAATGGCGTATTTGGTTAGACATCCCAGTGAAATTATTCTAATTTTCAACTAAAAAGATCAATAAAAAAACCTGCACTTTGTGCAGGTTTTTTATAAAAGCTACAAGATCAAAGTTTGTAGCTTTATTTATACATCAGGCAAATTATTTGTTTGCTTCTGCATAAGCAGCAATTGAGCTTAACACTTCTTGTTTAGCAACTTCTGCACCTTCCCAACCACTTAACTTGACCCACTTACCTGGCTCTAAGTCTTTGTAGTGTTGGAAGAAATGTTCAATTTGACTAATCAATAAAGGAGGAAGGTCAGTATATTCTTGAACATCTTTATAGATTGGCGTTAATTTATCGTGTGGTACAGCGACAAGTTTCGCATCAACACCACCATCATCTTCCATATTTAATTTACCCACTGGACGGCAACGGATAACCGAACCTGGTTCTACAGGATGTGGAGTAACAACTAATACGTCTAATGGATCGCCATCAAGAGATAATGTATTTGGTACATAACCGTAGTTTGCTGGGTAGAACATTGCAGTACCCATGAAACGATCTACGAAAAGTGCATCTGAATCTTTATCAATTTCATACTTAATTGGTGCTGCATTTGCAGGGATTTCGATAATTACATAGATATCGTTTGGTGCATCTTTACCTGCAGGGATATTACTGTAGCTCATAGCAAACTCTTTACTGTCAGTGTTCATTAAAATGGGGTTGATTATAACGCTTTATTCAGCAATCATCATTCGATTATACAAGCTGAAGATGTATTTTAGGTATGGTGTTAGTCTGTTTTTCTTAGAGCAATCGAATAATTAATAAAAGCAATAAGATCGGACAAAGCATTGATAAGAACCAAACAATTGATCTAAGGGTCGCCCAATTACATAAATAACAAATCCCATAGATGATTCGTAAGACGATATACGCCGAACCTAATAGAATCACCAATTGTTGTTGAACAACCATATACTCAGCCATCAAAACTGCCGCAATAAATAATGGCAAACTTTCAAAGCTATTTTGCTGAGCTGCATTTGCTCGAGCCGCTAAGCCTGTGGTTTTAGACATGAATTCACGCGGATTTTGATTATCCTGCCCTTTGAAACCACCTGCAATTTTAGCAATGACTGTAAATAAATAAGGGAGTAAACAAGCAATTAAAATAAGGTAAATAACACCTTCAATACCGTGCATGGATTTCAGTCCAATGATTTAAGCTAGTTTTATCTTAGCATGATGTTTGTGCGATAATTTTAGTTAAATTATTTTGTTTATTAAAATTCTGAGTAATGGCATGACCAATTCTGACCAAAAAAAGTTATTTGATGTTCTCGAGTTACAAAAGCAACATCAAAAACGTGTCGATCGTGTGCTTTATATCGTTCTTCCGATTATGGCTTTCTTGATCAGCGTAATTTGTGCCAATATGAATTGGCAATCGACTCTCGGCACATTGCTGGTTCTCATCATCGCCTTTATCGCGGTGGGGATTAAACGAGCAAATAAATGGATCTGGCTGAGCATTATTTCTGTATATAGCTTAGTTGATATTTACTTCAGTTATTCAGGACAGTTACCGAGTTCTGCTGTAGGGCGTCATTTAGGTACAATGCTGACATTTACATTTATTATTGCAACAGCGCGACCTTATATCGACCGTTGGCTAATGAAAGAATAAATTAAAAAAGCGCCTTACGGCGCTTTTTTATTTGAATTATTTGCGTAAATCTTTACGAAGGATTTTACCAACATTCGATTTTGGCAATTCATCCATGAATTCAACATAACGAGGACGCTTATATCCTGTTAAGTTTTCTTTCGCAAAAGCTAATACTTCTTCTGTTGTTAATGATGGATCTTTCTTCACAACAAACAGCTTAGGCACTTCACCTGATTTTTCATCAGCTACACCAATCGCTGCAACCTCGAGTACTTTAGGATGTGTTGCAATCACTTCCTCGATTTCAGATGGGTATACGTTAAAGCCTGATACCAAGATCATATCTTTCTTACGATCAACAATCTTGAAGTAACCACGAGCATCCATGATACCGATATCACCAGTACGGAAGAAACCATCTGCGGTCATCACCTTAGCTGTTTCATCTGGTCGGTTCCAATAGCCTTTCATGACTTGAGGACCACGGATTGAAATCTCACCTTGCTCACCTTGTGGAACTTCATTGCCATCGTCATCCAAGACAGCGACATCCGTCAAAGGTAATGGGATACCAATCGTACCGCTAAACTCTTCAGATGCCGGTGGGTTTGCCGTTGCAATAGGTGAAGTTTCAGAAAGACCATAGCCTTCAATAATATTTGTACCTGTGATTTTTTTCCAAGCTGCAGCAGTTGAAGGCAATACAGCCATACCACCACCCATCGCCATTTTTAATTTGCTATGGTCAAGTTGTTTGAATTCTTCATTATGAACGAGTGCGTTGAATAAAGTATTCACTGCTGGGAAGAAACCAGGCTGATATTTACGTAGCTCTTTAATGACTGCAGGGAGATCACGAGGGTTAGGAATCAGTACGTTTGCTTGACCCTTGTACATACCATAAAGTGCACAAACCATGAATGCAAAGATATGATATAGCGGTAATGCACAGAAAATACGATCGTCGCTCGCACCATCTTGAGCACCAAATTTAGATTGGAAAATACCATCTGCTTGCATTAAGTTTGCAACAAGGTTGCGATGTGTTAATTCCGCACCTTTTGATACGCCTGTTGTACCACCTGTATATTGCAATACAGCAGTGTCGCTCAACGTTGTTGCTGGACGCTTATAATGTGCAGAACTGCCTTTAGACATCGCAGTCGTGAATTTCACATGTCCTGGGATACTCCAAGCTGGAATTTGCTTACGCACTTTACGTAAAACAAAATTCACGAGTGTACCTTTTAAGGTACCTAACATATCACCTACTGTCGCCACGATCACATGCTTAACTGGCGTTTTACCAAGAATTGATTGATAAACAGAAGCGAAGTTTTCAATAATCACAAGCGCTTCAGTGCCTGAGTCATTCAGTTGATGCTCAAGTTCACGAGCTGTGTAAAGTGGGTTCACGTTGACAAGAACTAAGCCCGCACGGAATACACCAAGTGCCACCACTGGATATTGCAGTACGTTTGGCATCATGACCGCTACGCGAGAACCTTTTGCTAAACCAAGGCTTTGAAGATAGGCTGCAAATTGACGGCTCGCCGTATCAAGTTCATTGAACGTTAATGTTTTATCCATAAAGATAAAAGCATCACGCGAACCAAATTTCTGGAAGTTTCTCTCAAAAATATCAACAAGAGAGGTATTTTCTGGTGGTAATTCTACTGTTTGTGGAATTCCAGTTTTTTGGTATTCAGCGAACCAAATCTTTTCCATAATGCCATATTCTCCAATTAGTAATACTTGGTTTTAAACTCTTATTTTCGATAATGTATTGAGCATCTTATTTAATTTATTGCTCAATAAAGCATCCATAGCCATAAATACATTTCATATATAACGTATTTTATCGACTAGATGCTAGCTTTATCTTTGAATGAAGAGTTTATTTGCTTTTTGATAACCTCGTGGTAATACCTGCCCTTTTGAAGCACGTTTACCGATGTATTTCAGCAGATCATCACCTTTTAATTTCAATTGTTGTTGTCCAGCAACGACCTGAAGCACATCATCCAAGTTAAGTGTTGTCATAGACACAATGCGTTCCTTTGCATCCAACTGCATCAATTTATTACCTTTTCCTTTATTGAGCATTGGTAATTCTGTCAGCTCTGTCAGTAATAATCGTCCAGAACTGCTGAGTACAGCGATATGTGTACCATCAATTTGTTGCAATGGCATTGCGCTTGCATCATCTGCAAGCGTTAAAAACGCTTTACCCGCTTTAGCATTGGTGTCCAATTGTTTCGCTTGTGTTTTAAAACCATATCCTTTGGAGCTGATCGCTAATATTTCCACCTCATCTTCAGCAATCAGAATTTGTTGGAAATTTACTCCATTTGCTGGCGATAATTTCGAGCTTAATGGTTCACCTAAGCCGCGCGCTGAAGGTAATCCTGTAATTGGTAATGCGTAACTTCGACCAGATTGATCTAATACATACACTTTTTGATTAGATTTACCTTGTGCATGACTTAAATATTGATCTCCTGCACGGAAATTGACTTTATCTAGATCGATCTCATGTCCTTTCGCACAACGAATCCAACCCGCTTCCGATAAAATGACAGTGACAGGATCAGCTGGCATCAAATCTTGTTCACTAATCGCGGTCGCTTCTTCACGCTGAACAATTGGAGATCGACGATCATCACCAAACTTTTTCGCATCTTCTTTTAATTCTGAAATGATCAGATTTTTTAAAGATTCAGGATTCGCCAATTGCTCACGAATCACGGCTGCTCGAGCTTCAAGCTCTTCTTGTTCACGGCGAATTTCCATTTCTTCGAGACGCGCCAAATGACGTAATTTAAGCTCTAGAATGGCTTCGGCTTGAATTTCATCAATACCGAAATGTGACATTAAGACTTCTTTCGGATGATCTTCCTCACGAATAATGCGAATTACCGTATCAATATCCAAATACGCAATTAAAAGCCCAGCCAGAATATGTAGACGTTTTTCAATTTTATTCAAATGGTATTGCAAACGTCTCGTCACAGTCGTTTTACGAATTTCAATCCATTCCAACAAAATACGACGGATAGATTTTACTTGTGGACGACCATCAGCACCAATCATATTCATATTGACGCGGTAGCTCGACTCAAGATCGGTCGTGGCAAATAAATGGCTCATGACCGCATCTGCATCGATACGATTTGAACGCAAGACAATTACCAAACGTGTTGGACATTGATGATCTGATTCATCTCGTACATCACTTACCAACGGTAATTTTTTTGCCTGCATTTGATCAGCAATTTGGCTGATAATTTTAGAGCCAGAAACCTGATATGGTAATTCACTGATGACAATTTCATTTTTTTCAACCGAATATACCGCACGCATGCGATAACTGCCGCGCCCAGTGCTTTGTAATTTCAGTAATTCATCAGCAGGTGTAATAATTTCTGCTTGAGTCGGTAAGTCTGGACCAGGAATATATTCAGCAACTTTTTCATCAGACAAATTCGGGTTACGAATCAGTGCAATGGTACCCTTAACAACTTCCCGTAAATTGTGTGGTGGAATATCTGTTGCCATTCCCACCGCAATTCCCGTCGTACCATTTAAAAGAATATTCGGTACGCGTGCTGGTAAATTTACAGGCTCTTTTAATGAACCATCAAAGTTATCTTGCCAGTCGACAGTTCCTTGACCTAACTCAGAGAGCAGGACTTCACTATATTGTGATAGTTTGGCCTCGGTATATCGCATTGCAGCAAACGACTTTGGATCATCTGGTGATCCCCAGTTGCCCTGCCCTTCAATAAATGGATAACGATAACTAAATGGCTGTGCCATTAAGACCATTGCTTCATAACAAGCAGAATCACCATGCGGATGATATTTACCTAAAACATCACCAACTGTACGTGCTGATTTTTTGGGTTTACCACTATGCTTTAGACCAAGCTCGCTCATCGCATATACGATACGGCGTTGTACAGGTTTTAATCCGTCACTAATATGAGGCAATGCACGATCCATAATCACGTACATCGCATAGTTTAGGTAAGCTTGTTCTGTAAATTCTGCTACAGAACGATTCTCTGTCGCTTGGTGCGCAAGGCTTGTCATTGAATCGTGAAATCCTAATGAATGAATAGTTTAAGGGTGTATGCTAGTCTCCCAAACTGCGAAGAACAAGCAAGGTTGGACACTTTGTAAAGATAAAATAACAAAAAAAAGGCCAGTTGGTTTTATTTCATTTTAAATTGGACTTTTTTCTTGTATCCAATTAATTTTATTGAATATACAATAATCAAAACACAACTTTATAACGAATGCTTTTACATACGCTCATCGTATGAACGGAACAAACATGCATAATTACATTCCTTATGATCTTCGCTCAAAATTATTTCAAATTGACCCTAATCTAGATGTTCATTGGCAAACGCGTTTAAAAAATATTTTTAATAGTGTTCCCGCACCAATACAAGGTCTGATCCAGGAACAATTCCTGACTGCGAAGAATATTTACTGGGATCAACATCGACAATCATTCACTTTTAAGGGCATTGTTGGTCTTCAGGATTTAAGCAGTCATTTAATCTCACCGAAAATGCGAACTTTGGCTGAAAAGATCGCAGCCACTTTAGAAACGCTTAAATCATATCAAGACGTAATTAAAATCGCCGATTACTTAGAAACTGTACAAAATCAAATTGATCGTATTGAAACAGAAGAAGATCAAAGTTTTCTTAGAGACAAACAACTCCTACGAAAAACTTTTTTATATGATGCTGCAAATATCATCAAAACACTCGACTTAAATGTTCCTGATAATTGCCGACATTTAACAGCTGAAGAAATTCGTACTTTTATTCTTGAAGTTCATATTAAACATCAAATTTTAGGCTATTGGTTCAAAACCATCCTCCCGAGACAACTGAAGCAAATTAGCCATCCATTATTCCAAGACTTTATTATTCAAGAACAAAAAATTCGTGATTTTGATGTCATTGAAAGCAGTCAGTATTTATATCTGGTCGCGACCATTCATGACTTTAGACAGAACCCATATTCTATCCGCCGCTTTTTAATGGAAGAAAAGCTAGGTCTTGAAGATCGAGTTTACCTAAATGGCGTGGTGTTGGATAAGAAACGTTTAAATGATCCAAGTTATTTAGAACAATTTAAATGGCAAGTCAGTCGAATTATTACTATTCAACGACAGATCACGACTCCTATTTTGGATCTGATGGAAAAATTTCATAACGTCAATTTTGATCTGTTATTACCGTTACTCAAAAAACCGCTCGATGCCTCTGGATTTTCAGTCGAACAAGTCATTAACGAGCGCCTTTTAGATTTCGAAAAAGCTTTAACTCTTGAGATCTTGCAACCTTTTCAATATGCACTGCGTCATTCAATTCGTCACCCTGATGAGTTTGATTATTGTTTTATCAGTATGCATCGTCTGTTCTCTGATATTGCGAGTTTTTATAAAGACTTTTCAAGTGAACCCATTATCGCCTTCAATACTCAAGCTCAAATTTTCGAATATAAAATTTTATCCTATTTAAAATTGATGGAAAAAAGACGACATACTATTTTTGTGAGTTTAGATGCAGAGTCTTATGCGGCAAGTCATAGCAAATCTCAAGCAGCGATTGAGCAAGTTAAAACAATTATTGCCGATGCTCTAGACCAACATAAAGTCAATCAAATTGCTTTTAATCAGAAAAAAAGAGAACTCGAAAGCCAATCAAACAAAGGATTCTTTCAAAAAATGTTTGATAAAACTGAAAAGTTAAAATCGGATCTTGAAGCGCTTAAATTGGCTGGAATTAATAATCGACGAATTGCATATTTAGATCTCGTGAAAGTGCCCAAAAAACATGATGAAACGACGGTGTACCTTGAGTTTGAAAGTTTGATTTCAATTAATCAGACTGAGCGTCACTATGCTTTTGTCAATGGCGACAATGGGGTATCAGCTTTGCCTATTTTAATTCAACTCCCTGAAGATAAAGAAAAATTCAATCTCCAGCAAGTGTCGAACACATTACATTTTGACTTAACTAAAGCACGTCAAAAATGGGTCTAAAAAAGAGGAGCTTAGCTCCTCTTTTTTCACAGATTTACATCCCCATAGACTCAAGTGTCTTACCTTTGGTTTCCTCACCGAGCACCAAGATCACGGCTGCAACTGCCAATAATACAGCGGTAAACATCATAAATACTTGGCTAAATCCATTTGAAGCCACCATCATATGGGTAACCACTAAAGGTGCAACAATCCCACCAATACGCCCAATTGCTGCTGCCCATCCTGATCCGAAAGCACGAATATTTGCAGGATATTGTTCAGGCGTGTAGGTATATAAAACGCCCCATGCACCAAGATTAAAGAATGACATCAAGCATCCCCAGAACATGATCATCGCTACGGTATCAGCCTGCCCAAAGAAATATGCTGATACTGCACACATTGCAATAAAGCCTGAAAGCGTTGCTTTACGCCCTAACTTTTCGACGAGCCATGCCGCGACAATATAACCTGGCAATTGTGCTAAAATCATCCCGAGAACATATTCAAAAGACTGCACAATGGTATATCCCTCTTTGACTAAAAGACTTGGTAACCACGTAAAAATACCGTAATACGAATAAACAATCCCAAACCAAATTAACCACAGCATTAAACTGCGCTTAGCGAAACCGCTTGACCATAACTGACCAAAACTGACATTTGAATGTGTTGAAACTGGTTTCACTTCAATTTTTTCGATGACTTCGACACCACACTGTCGCTCGATTTTTTGCACAATCGCGTGCGCTTCATTAATACGACCTCGATTGATCAAGTAAGGAACAGATTCCGGAACTTTTTTTAGAATGACGAAGACATAAAGTGCAGGCAAACCACCCAATAAAAATGCAACATGCCAGTCAAATTTAGGGATGACAAAATAAGAAACCAGTGCAGCACATAACCATCCTAGCCCCCAGAAGCTTTCAAGTAACACAATAAAGCGACCACGAACATGGGCTGGAATGTATTCACTCACTAAAGTCACGGCAACTGGTAACTGTCCGCCTAAGCCTAAACCTACAATAAATCTAAAGATTAATAACCATGTTAAAGTTGGTGCGAAAGCACAAAGAGCTGTTGCTATACTATAGATGACCAAAGTTGTAGCAAATACTGCTTTACGCCCGATTCGATCTGCCAGTCCACCAGAGAACACTGCACCTATCGCCATCCCCACAAAGCCTATGGATACAACCCAACCTTTTTCAGCAGGCGTCATTTGCCAGTCTTCAGCCATCTTCGCCAAGATAAAGGAAATTAGTCCAGTATCCATTGCATCAAACATCCAGCCTAATCCAATCACCCACAACAAGGTGTAGTGAAATTTACCAATAGGTAAACGCTGTATTCGTGAGATTAAATCCATAGCATGCTCTCTGTGAGGAGTGATTTAAATACAACCAATGACAATCGCTGTTTTCTCAACACTGCTTATTTTTATTTTCTAAAGAACCATATAAAAATGACCGATCACATTATCGGCCATTTTGAAAGATGAGTGTAAAAAGTTTAATTTACATCTTTTGATGACGCCGACTGTTCATCATCATCTTTATAAATAAATTTTGGCATTTCAAGGCCAAAGTAAATTGCGATACAACGCAATGTGAAACCAAAAACAAGAGTAGAAATAATGGTGATATCTTGTGAAAAACCGACTTCGATACAGCCCCAATAGAAAATGACCGCAACAAAAGAAATACTGGCATAAAGTTCTCGACGGAAGACTAAAGGCACATCGTTACATAAGATATCTCGTAAAATACCCCCTGAAACGCCTGTCAATACCCCTGCCACTGCACAAACCACGAAACCCTGTTCCATTTGAATCGCAATTTGACAACCAATAATGGTAAAACCTATCAGACCTAAGGCATCTAGAAGTAAGAATACCGAACGTAGATGTCGCATCCATTTTGCGATAAAAATCGTAAATAATGCTGCACAACATGTAAGTACTAGATATTCAGGATGTTTCACCCAAGTTAAAGGATAGTGCCCTAGCAAAACATCACGAACTGATCCTCCGCCCAAAGCAGTCACACAGGCAATAATAATGACACCAAACCAATCCATACTTCGTCGACCTGCAGACAAGGCGCCTGTCATCGCTTCCGCAGTAATCGCAATAATATAAATAACGGTGAGTAACATTGCCCTACTTCCAAATGAGGGTTTTTAATGCGCAATATTCTAAGTTAATTAAAAATTAATTCTAGAGAAATCGCGCACAACATTGCTTAAATTTTTTTCCTGATCCACAAATACAAGTCTGCTTCATCGTCACAGTTTGATCTGTCGTTGGGTCTAAAAAATACCACTGTCTATTGGTGAATACGAAATTTGAGGTTTCATGATGGACATGTACCTGATCGACATGTTGGTAATGTGCTTTGAATTCAACTTGAGCATGGTTTTTATCCAGACGAGGTAAATGCTGAATAACCTCTAATTTTAACCACTGATTGCTCATCGCCCAATCCCGAATGGCAGCAATGTCTAAATGACTTTGCTGACCTGATGCTGTGGTACTCACAATATAGTCGATTTCATGTTTAGCGAATGCACTATAGCGAGAACGCATGAGCTGTTCAGCACTTTCTGCAACACGCTGACCACGATGTAAAGGTTCACAACAGTGTGTATAAATTCCATGCCCGCAAGGACAATTGAGTTCGGACATCAATATTCCAAAAAAAATAGCACCTAATGAGATGCTATTTTAACTGAGTTTAAATCATTCTGATGGGTCTTGTTTTACGATGGGTACAATATGTACTTTTTCGATTTTATGACCATCCATTGTAACCACCTCAAATAGATACCCTTCTGCTTCAAAGGTTTCTCCATTTTCAGGTAAATGTCCTAAATGGAATAAGATATAACCAGACAGCGTAGAATACTGTTCTGACTCATCAACTAAATCACGATCAAGCAATAATGAAATATGACGAATATCAGTTGAACCCTCGAGCATGAGTGAACCATCCTCTAAGCTTTCAACTGCAGTTTCTATTTCATTTTCGTTCGGGAATTCACCCGCAATCGCTTCTAAAATATCAATCGGTGTTGCAATACCCTCAATGGAACCATATTCATTGAGAACAATCGCCATTTGTAAGGGTGCCTGACGCAATTGATCCATCACCATTAAGACTTGAGCGCTTTCATGGACAATGACAGGCTCTCGAATGTGTTTTTCGAAATTAAAATCGCCTGATTCAATATAGTCATTCAAAACGTTATGCGTGAGCACCACCCCAGCAATATTGTCTAGCTCGCCATGTGCAACGATCAAACGTGAATGTTTCATAGAAAGCACTTGATGTTTAATACTTTCAGGATCGTCATCTAAATCGATCCATTCGAGTTCTGGACGTGGGGTCATTAATGATTTGACTGGTCGCTCAGATAAACCTAATACACCTTGCAACATCACGCTTTGGTATACCGCATTCTCATCCGAGAACATTTCCTCTACCAACGCTTGGGTAGCCAAAACATCATCCGTATTTGCCGATTGAGCATCTGCCGTTTTTGACTTACCACCAAGCATACGAATGACGGCAGAAGCTGTTTTGAAACGTAAATCAGTCGTTGTCACCGTTTTTTCTTGGTTACGGCGCATCAATTGATTTAAAAACTCAATCAGGACAGAGAAACCAATTGCAGCGTATAGATAACCCTTCGGAATGTGGAAGCCTAGGCCTTCGACAACCAATGAGAAACCGATCATCATCAAGAAACATAGACACAGAATCACCACAGTTGGATGCTTATTCACAAAGTCCATGAGGGCTTTAGAGGCCCATAGCATGATTCCTATCGCAATAATTACGGCGATCATCATGACCGAAAGATCTTTGACCATACCGACTGCTGTAATCACACTGTCGAGTGAGAACACTGCATCCAATACCACGATCTGTACAATGACCATCCAAAATGCAGCATGAACAGGATTTTCTTCTTTAACATGAACTTTACTTTCTAGACGTTCATGTAGTTCTAAAGTTCCCTTCATTAACAAGAAAATACCGCCAAAAATCAAAATAAGATCTCGGGCTGAAAACGGATGATCAAAGATATGGAATAATGGATTCGTTAACGTGATAATCCAAGCGATTGACGCCAAAAGGATTAGGCGCATGCCAAGCGCGAGCGTTAAGCCTAAAATTCTGGCTTTATTGCGTTGCTCAGGCGGCAGTTTTTCCGCCAAAATCGCGATAAAGACGAGATTATCAATCCCGAGAACAATTTCTAAAATAATTAAAGTTAAGAGTCCCACCCATGCGGAAGGATCAGACATCCATTCAAAAATCATGAGTTACACTCCCACGTTTCAGGAAGATGGGATTCATTTAAACCAAAGTGATGAGGCAAAGTTATAAATACAGTATTTAAATTTAGAAAATAAATAATATTTTGTTCTATTGAGCGATGTCGATCACTACTCATATTGATGTATTGGTTGCCGAACAGATTTTCAGTATAGAAAAGATTTTAGTGCAATTCACTATTTTTTCGTTGAATCAAGATTGACTTTATCAATCATTTTGGAATGAAACTACAAAATATTTCAAAAAAATCTTATTTATCTATACAGTTGTCACCTTTCTTGCTTAGATTAAACTGCATGATGAAGTTAATTTAAAAAAGGTGAGTAAATAAATATGAATACAAGCGTTCTTAATAACACCTTAGAGACCGATACATCAGTTAAATCAAAAGCAACTCAATGCCTTATTGCACTTTATTGTGGTTCTCGTTTTGGCAATAACCCTATTTACCAACAAAAAGCCATTGCTTTGGCTGAAAAAATTGCAAGGCAAGGATTTGGCATCGTATATGGCGGTGCAAGTATCGGATTAATGGGACAAGTCGCAGATACAGTCATTGAAAACCATGGTGAAGTTGTTGGTGTTATTCCTGAATTTATGCTTGATTACGAAGTTGCCCATAATCAGTTAACAGAACTTCACGTGGTAAGAACAATGCATGAACGCAAAGCCATGATGGCTGAACGTGCTAGTGCTTTTGTTGCGCTCCCGGGAGGTTTAGGTACATTTGAAGAAATCTTAGAAATCGCAACTTGGGGACAGTTAAATCAACACCAAAAACCAATGATTATTTATAACGTCAATGGATTCTATAATGCTTTGATTGCACAACTCGATCATGCAGTAGAAGAAGGTTTTCTACCTGCTCAACATCGTGCAAAAATCATCGTATGCGAGCATTCACATCAAATCATCAATGCCGTCGCAAACATGAAATGCCCTGAACAATTCGTGGTCTAAATTCAACAAGACTTTAGAGTATTACGAATGACGAGTAAAAAATAAAAGAGCCATATGGCTCTTTTATCATACATCTACACAATCAGGCTCTATTTCAACGTGATCTGATACGTTGCTGTAGTACCACTGACTTCATTCCCTACAATCAGTAAAGGCATACCCGTTGGAGATTCTTTTGCGGAAACAAAGGTTAATCCTTCAGGACCTAAGTCTCCTGCCTGACCTGCCTCGATATCGGCAGTGGTTGCATCAAGTTTTCGCGAATGAATATATTGCACAAATTGGGGTTGGGCAGGATTGGAGATGTCATATACCATCACGCCTCCAACTCGTTCTAAACCAATAAACGCATAAGTTTTCTGGCCGATTTGACCGATCACCACGCCTTCTGGCTCTGGTCCCTTATTGTCACTACGATTATCGCCCCCTGCTTCTTCATGGTTTGCATTAAAGATCTCAGGATGGTGCTGAGCAATATATTGTTCAAAATCTTCACCCGAATCCCAAACCAGCTCTAATCCTGTTTGAGCATCATTTTCTGTCCAAATACTGACAGATCGTGCCCCGAAGCTATATAAATGATCATAAACTAAATTGCCTCGAGCATTGAGTTTAGGTGTGCCATCAGTATTCTTTTGATAACCTTCAGTCCAAGTGATATTCAAACGGCCAAGCATCTTGTCTTCACGGCATCCTTTAGCATCTCCATCGATCGCTCCACAATATGCAAAATGCAGAGGATTCAATTCAGCACCTTTCGCCAGTGCTCGTAACTGTGGTGGCAGATCTTCCCCTTGCCGTCTATCGAAACCATCTTTATGGACTAGATGCTTCACACGCCATTCTTCAACAAAACCCTTTTTAATATTACCTTGAGCACTCGGATTATCCTTTAATTTTTCTCCCCAATATTCAGGATCATCTTCACCCCAAGCACGAGCATCCCCTTCATTGGCAGTGACAATATACGTTTTACCATTGACTTCGTAACTTGAGATCGCATCTGGCATATATAAGCCACGAACATGCTGCCAAGTTTGAATATTGATCTTCGCAAGACCATTTTCACCATCGGCATCACTGACATCTAAACCATGACCTTGTAAGCCATGATCTTTAAAACCGAGCGGATAAACAGCCATGACTTTGGCATTTAAAACATCCACCTTAGCTAAGGCATTATTTTCCTGTAATGCGACCCATGCAATTTTGCCATCTGCGCTGAGTGTGATGTATTCAGGTTCAAAATCTTGCGCTACTGTTGCATTTGGACCATAAATTCGCACACCTTGATTACGTAATAGCTGTGCTTGACTGTTAAAGGCTTTGAAGTCAGCTGTTTTTGCAACTGGTTTGTTCAAATTTGAGAGATCAATGATTGAAATCGAACCTTCGGGATCAATCGCATAATCATGAGATGGCTCTCCTTCATTCGCCACCAATAAGGTTTTACCATCTGCACTAAAGGTCAGCATATCGGGTAGAGAACCCACTGGAACTTGGGCAATAAAGCTCGAATCATTGGCATTAAAAAGTGCCACGATTCCTGGATCTGTTTTATCTTTGGCTTGTACAGCCAAGGCAACAATTCCATTTTTTACAGCAACACTATTTACTTCTGAGTCTGTTAAATATGATTTAGCATCTAAAGAGCCAATCCATTTAGGTTGCTGAGGTTGGCGATAATCAAAAATATCAACCACGCCTTCTTTTGCGTTTACAACAAACAATCTTTGGCTTTGTGCATCATAGGCAGGTATCTCTGCTGCGCTGACCGCAAAACCACGACTTTCTGTACGACTGAGATAGTTGAGTTCAATCGATTCAGGCGTAATATCTGGTACTGATGTGATATTGTTAGTGTCATCATTACATGCCCCTAGCCCCAATGCACACATTGCGATCACAAGTGCGTTAGACTTTAGCTTCATTTTTTTAATCGTCTTATGATGTTGTTGGCAACACTCTATGACCATGCGATGACAATGCTGTGACCATTAGATTGCAATTTTGTTGCAAATCCTTCGTAAATAAACCACAAGTGATACTGAGAAACTGTTTTAAAATATTAACTTACTAATATGATCCTACAAGATGAGCAGCACAGCACACCAACCCTTACAGCCTGAGTTTAGATTATTGGTGTTTTTGGTCTCGATCGGCTTTTTTATGCAAGGTCTAGACACAACTATCATCAATACTGCGATTCCTGCAATCGCTCATCACCTCAATGAAGATCCTCTACACATGCATAGTGTCGTGGTGGCTTATGTATTGTCAGTCGCAGCCTGTATTCCACTCAGTGGTTGGCTGGCTGACCGATTTGGTGTCCGAAATGTTTATTTTTCTGCAATTATCATTTTCACTTTGGCATCGCTTGGATGTGCATTTTCTTCTAATTTAAATGAGCTTTTATTTTTCCGAGTGATTCAAGGGATTGGAGGTGCTTTACTGCTGCCAGTTGGGCGTCTTGCAATGTTGAAAATCATTCCTAGAACGCAATTCCTTGCAGCCATGTCTCTGATGAGTCTTGCAGGTCTGATTGGCCCCTTAATCGGTCCTACTCTTGGCGGATGGCTAGTGGAGTACGTAACTTGGGAGTGGATTTTCTTAATTAATATTCCTATTGGACTCATTGGAGTTTTTCTCACATTTAAAGCCATGCCAAATGTGACCGAGACCCATGTTGCTAAATTTGATTTTTTTGGCTTCTTGTTATTAGTCATCGCGATGGTTGGCTTAAGTTTAGGGATTGAAAATTTTGCTAGCCCCTATCTTCCACTATGGTGGAGTATTGTTCTTATTGTGTTTGGTTTATCTGCAAGTGCTTGGTACATGGTGCATGCCCATACCCACCAAAATGCTCTATTTCGTGGGAAACTATTCAAAAATCAAATTTTCGCGATTGGTATTGTAGGCAACTTTTTTGCCCGCTTAGGCGGCAATGCGATGCCTTTTCTTATCCCCTTAATGCTACAAGTTGCTTTTGGTTTTGAACCATTTATTACTGGTTTACTTATGATTCCAACGGTATTGGGTTCACTGGCATCAAAACCGATCATTCGCCAAATTATTCAACGATTTGGGTATCGTCGGGTGTTATTAGTCAATACCTGCCTTATTGGCTTATGTATTGCAAGTTTTGCCCTCACCTCAGCCGAAACACCTTTATGGCTAAGAACATTACATTTCTTCATTTTTGGTATGTTGAACTCACTGCAATTTGTTTCTATGAATACGCTAACCTTAAAGGATTTGCCTCAACAAGATGCTAGTAGTGGTAACAGTTTTCTCTCGATGATTATGATGGTATCCATGAGTATTGGTGTAGCGCTTGCAGGTACACTGGTCAATGTGTTCACCGCTTATCTTGGTACTGCACAAATGCAACAGGCCTTCCAATGGACATTAATTTTAATGGGCTCAATTAACATTATTACCATGTTTATTTTTTGGAAAATTCCGAAAGAAATGGACAATGATTAATGGATATGGATTCTAGATACTGTCGCTACCATTTACGTTTATTCGCGTTATGATATTAATCATATTTCGCACCAATCTTTAAGTGCTCATGAATTCAAAAAATAAGCAGCATATCTATTCGCAGAAGATTATCTTGTGGACTTCCCTTTTAGGTGCAGCCCTGATCGCACTCTTAGTCGGATTATTGAGCTTTTTCTTTTTGCCGTTTCAACCAGCAACAGCTCAAGAATATCCAATCAAAGGATTTGATGTCTCACATCATCAAAAAGAGATTCGCTGGTCGCAAATTCCAAAAAAGGAATATCAATTTGTCTACCTCAAAGCAACAGAAGGTGGTGACTTTAAAGATCGAAAATTTCAGGATCATTGGCTTAAAGCACGCGAGCATGGTTTTAAAGTCGGAGCGTATCATTTCTATCGACTTTGCCGTGATGGAAAAGTTCAGGCATTAAATTTCATTGATTCTGTGCCACGTAAAGAAGATGCCCTTCCCCCAGTCATTGATTTGGAATACGACAGCAATTGCATCAATACCTATAGCAAAGAACAACTGTTATATGAAATCGATGTTATGCACGATTTGCTGCATCAACATTATGGCAAACAACCTATCTTTTATGTTTCTAAAGCCTTCTATAACATCGTACTTGCGGGTGCTTTTACGAATACCCCACTCTGGGTACGTGAATACACCGCTCAACCTGAATTAAAAGACAATCCAGATTGGATCTTTTGGCAATACACCAATAAAGGTAAAATTAAGGGTATTTCTACACCAGTGGATTTGAATGTATTTAATGGCGATCAAAACGACTGGATAAAATTTCTAAAATTAAATCAAATTGAGCCATAAATCTTAAGGAGTCAGTACGTTACAACTAAAGAGATCTAACAAAAAAATAGAGTGCAACTGGGCTCAAGCAAGCGAGTTACGCTTTATAAGGATGACATGATGTCGCTTAAAAAAGGGATTTTAACAGTGGTTGGTCTTTTGGCTGTCACGCTCATGGCTGCGTTTTTTTATTTATGGCAACCATCAGGAAAGCTCTCCGAATTTAATCAATGGAAGGCTAAAATAGACCAACCCGTCAGTGAACAAAAATTAAATGTTCGCTTTTTTGGCGTTTCCACATTGCTATTTGATGATGGTAATTCACAAATTCTAATTGATGGTTTTTTTAGTCGACCGTCTCTCATGACCATTGCTTTACAACGCCTTTCCAGTGATCAAACACTGCTTCACAATATGATTCAGGACCATGAGCTTAAACGCCTCAAAGCCATATTGGTGACCCACAGTCACTATGATCATGCTTTGGATATCTCAGTACTCGGAAGTTCACTCCCCAAAACTCACATCATTGGTTCGTTGAGTACATTAAATATAGCACGAGGCGGCAAAGTGCCTGAGCATCAATTGAAACTGGCTGTGCCTTTTCAAGCACTACAATTGGGTGCATTTCGTATTACGCCTATTCCCTCACAACATACGCCACCTACAGCAGTGAACAATGATTTAGGTGAAGAGATTCTGCATCCACTGCCTCAGCCAGCACGTTTTTATGAGTTTAAAGAAGGCGGTAGCTTTGACTACTTGATTGAGCACAATAATCACAAAATTTTAGTTAAAGCCAGCACAGGTGCACTTCCTAATCAATTTCAGAAGTTAAATGTAGATGTCTTGTTTTTAGGAATTGCTCAGCTTTCAAAACAATCACCCGAGTTTCAACAGCAGTATCTCGCTGAAACCATTGATCAGTTACAACCGAAAGAAGTCATACCAATTCATTGGGACAATTTCTTAAAACCACTTTCACAGCCTTTAGAATTTCTACCACGAATAGCAGATCATTCTCCGAAAAGCCTACAACTCGTGATTGATCATGCACAGCATCAAGGTCGAAAGGTGACTTTACTGACGGAGCATTACGCATACCCAATAACCAGCTCAACGACGCCTTAATTATGGGTTAAAATTAAGGCATCTCATGATTGATTGAACATTTTGCGAAAGATAATTCATATCGATATGGATGCTTTCTACGCTTCTGTGGAGCTTAGAGAGCGTCCAGAATTACAACACTTACCTGTGGTCATTGCATCTCATCACCCACGGGCCGTCGTTGCAGCAGCATCATACCCAGCTCGTGAGTATGGCTTACGTTCTGCCATGTCGATGACACAAGCTAGAAAACTTTGCCCACAAGTGATCGTCATTGAGCCAAATTTTTCTAAATACCAACATGTTTCAGCTCAAATTCATAAGATATTTCAAAAATATACCAGCATCATCGAACCCTTATCGCTGGATGAAGCATATTTAGATGTGACTGAAAATTTACAGCAGATCCCAAGTGCCACTGAAGTTGCAATGTATATTCGTGATGAAATATTTCAGCTTACTAGATTGACCGCCTCAGCAGGCGTTGCACCAAATAAGTTTTTAGCCAAAATTGCATCTGATTGGAATAAACCGAATGGCATTTGTGTGATCAAACCCAATCAGGTGCAACAGTTTATCTATGATCTTCCACTCAAAAAAATCCCTGGTGTAGGAAAGGTCACACAGGAAAAATTAAAAGCTTTGCAACTCGAAACACTTGGGGATTTACAGCAGGTGGAAGAAAAATTTCTCACTCATCATTTCGGAAAATATGGCAAACAATTATTTCTCTATGCTCAAGGGATTGATGAGCGACCTGTTCAAAGCGAACGCCAAAGACAGCAAATTTCTAAAGAAACCACGTTTGATGAAGATCTTTTTTTAAACCAATGTGATCAATTTTGGACTTCACTGCTTTCTCGTGTTTGGCAAAATCTTCAAAACAAGGAAATGATCGCTAGAGGTATCAGCGTCAAACTCAAACTTAAAAATTTTCAAGTTTTACAACACTCTAAAAGCTTTAAACAACCTTTCAATCACATAGAGGATTTGCAACTGGCACTCAAATTATTGTTAATGGAAATGAATATTCCTGATGAATATCAGTTTAGACTCATTGGTGTTGGGGTGTATCAACTTTCAGAAAAACAACAAGACACGCAACTCAATTTATTCGGATTGTAAATTTCGTCTAGTTTTCATGCAAAAGAACAAAATTAAGTCAATTTTTTTCGCCTTTTTTTCCTTTTTAGAGTAATCTAATCGCGCAATACATTTACCCATGTGTCTGCTGAGATGTTGTTAGAAGACCTATATCTAACACATTTGTCCTGTGATTGGCGTGACAATCCATCCGAATATTACAGGGCACTCTAATCTGAATGGGTACAATGTCTTTTTCCTCCAAATATTTCTGATCTCCTCCCATAAAAATAAACTTTCAGAGATACAGCAATTAAACCGAATTCATAGTTCCAATTCCCCTATACTTTCTAAATCCTATACTGCGTTTCATAATCTATATTTATATCTATAAGGGATGAGTTTTATGTCTGTTCAACGTTTACACGTTCAAAAACGTTTTTCTGAGGTTGCTATTTTTGGTCACTTCGTTCATCTGGCAGGTCAGTTAGCAGAAGATACGTCTCTCGACATTCGTGGACAGTCACAACAAACCTTTGACATTATTGACCGTTTATTGGCTGAAGCAGGTACAGATAAAAGCCATATCATGTCTGTGACAATTTATCTAAAAGATATTGAAAAAGATTATGCAGCATTCAATGAAGTTTGGGATGCATGGGTTTCTGATATTCAAGCTTTACCGCGTACATGCGTAGAGGCCAGACTGTATCATCCCGATGTTCTTGTTGAGTTAACGGTAATTGCTGCGAAACCTTGATTAAAAAAAGCATGCCTGAGCATGCTTTTTTATTTCAAAGATGATTAGCTAAATGCGCGAATATCTGCCAATCGCCCAGCACTATACTTTTCTAATTTATGCTCAATCACGGATTCATCTCCCCATTCAATTGGCATTTCCTCAGTGTATTCATCCAAAAAATCACGTCTTAACTGCACATATTCTGGGACAGCATGGTAAGAGATCACTTTGTATCCCGCTGTTTCAAGTAATGCATTTTGAAACTGTAAAGTATGTCCACGTTTGAATGAAAATTTATCTTCTAAACTGACAATGGCAAGTACTTTACAATCCTTATTCATCACCACAAAATCAGCAAACATTGACTCATATTTACGACGTGTACGCGGTAACTTTGTGGTCAGTAAGGCGTCAAAAGAGACATGTGCCAAAATATGCGCATTTGGCATGATTTCTTTAAGACGATTGAAAGTTACTTGCTGATAGGGGCTAAACACTGCTCTTTGACGGAGCATGCTATCAGAGGGTTGTTGATGCTTTAATCCTTTATAAGCAATGAACAACACCACAGCGAGTATGATCACACTCGCGATGATCATGATATCCATGACTAGTATCCTTATTTGAATTCTTATCGTTAATTTCTTTTTTAAACTACTTCAAAAAAACACAACTTTTATTATTGTTTCATTATGCTGATGTTAAACATCGCATAGTCCAAGTGAAAAGCGCTTCAGACCAAGCATATATTAAACATGTTCTGCACTTATTGGCTATAGTTTAAAACATGAACCACATCACACTATTACATAATTGTTGGACAATGATGAAAATTTCATTTGATGATAATACAATATCACCTGAAATGAAAAACTCAAAACCTCACTAAACTACTAATTTAAATGATTATTTTAAAATAAAAAAGAGACTTACCCAAATCAAGCCCAATATTCCGATAAAATGAGCATTATCGAAAATATTGTATAGAAAATGTTCAAAAAAGGACGCCGCAGCGTCCTTTTAAAAGAAATTATCATTTATGCACGAGACTTGGGTTTGGATTTACCCTTAAGTTTCCCCTCGCCAAAAGGTTTTTTGCGATCTCCAGTCTCACGTGGTGGCAAACCAGTGTGCTGTGTCAAGATTTGGCCTTTCTTCGGACGATTATTTTGTCCTTGGGATTGACCACGATTAGCGGTTTGACCCGTACGTTTTTGTGAATCACCTGCAACAGTTGAATTTTTCTTACGTGCAGATTGATATTGACCATCCGTGCCCTGAGGCTGATACGTCGGAATCAAATGTTGCTTAGAATTACCAATTAAGTCCTGACGACCCATTTCTTTCAAAGCTTCACGCAGTAAAGGCCAGTTATTTGGATCATGGTAACGTAAGAAAGCTTTATGTAAACGGCGGCGTTTTTCACCTTTTACAATGTCGACATCTTCAGTATAACGTGCCACTTTCGCAAGCGGATTTTTACCGGTGTAGTACATGGTGGTCGCAGTTGCCATTGGTGATGGATAGAAGGTTTGTACTTGGTCAGCACGGAAACCATTCTTTTTCAACCAAATTGCAAGGTTCATCATGTCATAATCGGTTGTACCCGGATGTGCCGCAATAAAGTAAGGAATCAAATATTGTTCCTTGCCTGCTTCTTTACTGAAACGATCAAACATCTGCTTAAAGCGATCATAAGTCCCGATACCCGGCTTCATCATTTTATTGAGCGGACCTTTTTCGGTATGTTCAGGTGCAATCTTTAAGTAGCCACCGACATGATGCGTGACTAATTCTTTCACATATTCAGGGTTCAATACTGCAAGGTCATAACGTAGACCCGAACCAATCAAAATCTTTTTAATACCCGGTAAAGCACGAGCTTTACGATATAACTGCGTAAGAGGTGCGTGATCAGTATGCAAGTTTTGACAAACACCTGGGAACACGCACGATGGCTTACGACAGTTCTTTTCAATTTCTGGATCTTTACAGGCCAAACGATACATATTGGCTGTAGGACCACCTAAGTCCGAAATAATGCCTGTAAAGCCCGGCGCCGTATCACGAATCTTTTCAACTTCACGTAAGATCGATTCTTCAGAACGGTTTTGAATAATTCGACCTTCATGCTCCGTAATCGAACAGAAGGTACAACCACCGAAACAACCACGCATGATGTTCACAGAGAACTTGATCATGTCAAACGCTGGGAAACGCGCATCGCCATAAGATGGATGGGGTAGACGTGCATAAGGCAAGTCGAACACATAATCCATTTCTTCTGTGGTTAGTGGGATTGGCGGTGGATTAATCCAGACATCACGCTCACCATGCTTCTGCACAAGTGCGCGCGCATTCCCTGGATTGGTTTCTAAATGCAAAATACGGTTGGCATGGGCATACAGCACTGGATCATTAGCAACTTCTTCAAAAGAAGGCAGACGAATCACAGCCAATTCACGTGGTGGCAACTTATGCTTAATTGCCTTAGAGGATGGCTGTAACTGAACGATTTGTGTATCTGCATCCAAATTGTCACCTTCACGTACAATTGGATTGGTGACCACTTCTTTTTGGAAATTCTGGTACTGGCTTAAACTGTTACCTTTGTCTTTTTCAATTTCACAACCATCAATATCTTCGGTCATCACATACGGATTGATGATTGGATCAACACGACCAATGGTATCGACATCATTTGATGCAATTTCCACAAATTTGGCTTTCGCCGCACGATTGTGTTTATTGATAATAAATGCTGTACCACGGACATCAGTAATCTCGTGAATTTTCTCACCACGTGCCAAACGATGCATCACTTCAATGATCGAACGCTCACCATTACCGTACATTAATAGATCTGCTTTTGAATCCATTAAAATAGAACGACGAACTTTGTCAGACCAATAGTCATAATGCGCGATACGACGTAATGAACCTTCGATACCGCCTAGCAGAACAGGAACATCAGGGAACGCTTCACGACAACGTTGACAATAGACTGTTGCTGCACGGTCAGGACGTTTATTCGGTTGGTTATCTGGAGAATAAGCATCATCTGAACGGATCTTACGGTCAGCCGTATAACGGTTGATCATAGAGTCCATGTTACCTGCCGATACGCCCCAAGCAATATTTGGTTTACCAAGTACACGGAATGCTTCAACATTCGTCCAGTCTGGTTGGGCAATAATACCAACACGGAAACCTTGCGCTTCAAGCACACGGCCAATGATACCGGTTACAAATGATGGATGATCGATATAAGCATCACCACAAACAAAAATAAAGTCACAACTATCCCAACCGAGTTGGTCCATTTCCTCGCGTGACATCGGCAAAAAAGGCGCGGGTTCAAAACAAGACGCCCAATATTTGTCGTAATCAAACAACGCTTTTGGCGCAGTCTGAGCGGTATAAGCAGTAGACATGGCTAGCAATTCTCGGCTGGCAGATGGAAGATCAAAAAATAGATCAAAGATGAAAGCCGATCATTTTACCATGAATTCAACTCAACTTGCTTGATTAAAAAACAATCAAATACAACTGCTTAAATTTTCTATTCATCACTGATGACCTAAGACCTATTTCTGTACATTTAACATACAACCAAATCTAAACAAAAAATAATATGCATTTAATTTCAGTAACTTGAGCTTAGCAATTGACTCGATTCCTTTACGACTGATGATTTGGGTAATAAACAAAGTTGCTTTTCATTTTTATAGTGTTTGAAAAAAACGAAAGGCGTTTAATCGTGCTCAAAATAATACTCACAACCGTTGCCACCATGATGGCTTTATTAATTTCTAATTTGGCTTGGACTCAAACTAAAATTCCACAGTCTTACCAGCAACAAGCAGCTTGGCAACAATTACAACAAAGACTCCCTTCGAAATTTCGACTCAATGACCAAAACAAACCACATGAGTACTACTGGAGTTGGAATGATTACCGTGTACATGTCGATGCTTATCCCAATACTAAAGCGCCAGCCAAAGTCATTTTATTACATGGCGTAGGTACAAATGGTCGTCAGATGAGTTTAATTCTTGGGCGTCCACTTGCCCAAAAAGGGTATGAAACCTTCGCATTGGATTTACCCGGTTATGGTCTGACGCAATACCCTTCAAAAAAAGAAATTCGTTATGATCATTGGGTGAAATTGGTCAATGATTTTGTGAACGAACAAGCGCAAAAAGATGATCGTCCTATTTTCCTTTATGGACTCTCAGCAGGTGGAATGCTCACGCTACATGTGGCCATGCAGAATCAACATGTCGATGGCATCATCGGAATGACCTTTCTCGATCAAGAATTTAAAGACGTTCAAAAAGGAACTATGCGTTTTAGTGCTCTAAGCCCTGTTCTTTTGCCGAGTATGAAAGCAGTAGCACATACCCCTTTGAAGCAAATCGCCTTACCTATGTCCTTGGTCTCAAAGATGTCAAAACTCACCAATGACCCTGAAGCCTTACGCATCATGCTGGCTGACAAGACATTCGCAGGTAATAGCATGAGCGTGGAGTTTTTAAACAGCTATATGCATTACCAAAAACCATATCCTTTGACTCAGTTTAATCAAGCACCTGTGTTACTGACTCAACCTGAACAGGATCAATGGACTCCTTTAAAATTGAGCCAACCTGTTTTGAAACAGTTGAAAGTACCTTATCGTGTGATGACTTTACAAAATGGTGGGCACTACCCTGTTGAGCAACCTGCATTAGATCAGCTGGTAAAATACAGTGATCAATTCATTCGTGAAAATATAAAACGCTAAATTGATCTATTGAGCGATAAATGAATCACTTAGACAGTTTTGTAAGCATTTTCCTACAATCATCTCTTCTATTGTCGGCTATGCATATCAACGTCACTGCACTATTCTTAAACCATCAGGAAACAGGAAGTTTCCCAAACAAAAAACAACAATAATAAGTTTGAGCATCAGGACGTGAGGTACGACAGGAGTTATACCTACAAGCAGCCGATACGAAGAAAAGCCCATCAGGAAGATGGGCTTTTCTTTTTCTTACACATAGAATTTTTTAAGCACACTACACGTTGTCACGCTTGTAAAACAATTATTCATCATGCTTTTTCGCTTTCACAACACTTTCATGAATTCCATTTGTTAATTTTAAAGTGTGTCACGCAACAACTCTGACTGTAATTTCCAAAGTGCAAGCGACTTATGCTGTTCCTACAAGACGGAATAGCCTAGTGCAAACCGCTTACATACAAAATTTTAAAGATTGAGGATGTGAACATGGCAAAAGCTTTATTTATTACTGCAAATTTTGGTGTTGAAAAAGATGAATTAATCAAACCCTTAGCATTTTTAAAATTAAAAGGGATTGAAACCTATCATGCTGCTGAAGAAAAGAAATCTGTTCAGACTGTGGTTGGGGATCAAGAGCCTTCAGATCAAGTTCAACCTGACATAAGCTTTGATGAAGTCAATGCAAACGACTATGACATCCTGATTATTCCTGGGGGAACGGTGAATGCGGATAACTTGCGAATTCATCCACAGGTTCAAAAATTGATTCAAAGTTTTGCTGACCATCAAAAACCAATCGCAGCTATTTGTCATGCGCCTTGGACATTAATTGATGCGCAACGTATCAAAGATAAAAATCTGACGTCTTATAAGTCAGTAAAAATTGATTTAGAAAATGCAGGCGGTAAATGGGTCGATGAAGAGGTGCATCGTTGTAATACTGGCGGCTGGCCGCTCATTACATCTCGTTGTCCTGATGATATTCCTGCATTTAATGAAGCCATTTATAAAGAATTGACGCAGTCTTAAACGATTAAAACCCCTTTTTTTGGGGTTTTATTTTGCATGTTTTACAGACTTTTTAAGTAATCTACAATTTCTTGCTCGCCTGCCATTTCAGCAAGTTCTAAAGCTGTAAATTGACCTTTGTAAGCTACATTTGCACCTTTTGCGACTAGCAGTTGTACTACATCTAAGTACCCGTTCTCTGCAGCTGCTTGAAGTGCGCTATAACCTTCATCATCAATTTGGTTTACATCAGCTCCGTTATTTAAAGCTGTTTCAACTTCTGTGATTTCGCCTAATGAAGCCCAATAGATGAGTTCAGGAAGATGAAGTTCGCTATCATCTTCAGGGAGTGGGGAGAATGAATTGAGTTTCATAATATATTCCTAATCAAGATTAATCAGAATTTTAGGCTAAGTCTTGCGAAATATATTCTATTTCATCTGCTTCGAATTCAGAGATTTGTTTTGTCTCTACCCCAAATTTATACCGTGGATGCCCTTTAAAGCAATAAATGGGATTTCTTTCTTTTAAATAACGAATTTGGTCAAAATCTTCTTTGCTTAACCACACAGAAACAGCACTTCCACCAGATCTTCTAATTCCAACTAGATTACTATTAGGATAGAACTTGTATACACTTCCTTTTATTTCGTTATAAGCTCCTAGATAATATTCATCTTTAATAGAAGCTAAATAATCTTTAGTATTTGAATCAAATGCAGCTATAGTTTCACGACCTAATAAAGGTGAACCTATACTAATCCCCTCTACCCCACCAATAGTATCAACTCTATTTACAATATTTGCGACCTCTGTATGAATTGAACCAATAAAAATTTTTTTATTATCGTCTTTTTCTTTTTTTAATCTATCAATTACATCACCAGTATAATATCCAACTATGCCAGAAATCACATAATCAAATGCTTTTTTTAAAACATCATTAATATTAGGATCAGAAATTAAAGGAACTAAGGCAAATAAATCTGATCCCTTTTTTCTAGAGCCTAACGGCTTTGTTGCACAAACCTAGCATCAAAAGCTTATTCAGCAATATAATTTCAAAATGAATAAGCCTGCCTCTAAAATCTACCGTACAACCAATTGGTCATCCTATAACCGCGCCTTAATTAACCGA
>NZ_VPEE01000029.1:0-36074 GCF_013417345.1 Acinetobacter sp. YH16032
TGATGCCATTTCTCTTTATATTGTTACTTAGACAGGTAGGACATTTGATTTGTAGCGTTATTTTCATACCTCTATTTTATCAAAAGCCATATTGTTTTTTTCAGCATACTTTTTGAAACACCACCCATTTTTAAACTTATCTTTTGCCCAATCATGACTATATCGAACATTTTTGAGCAAGAAATGGTGTAAATCATCGTTGGTCAAATGAGCCAAATAACCTGGCAAACATTGTGCTGAAACCCCTTTTTGGTCTAAAGATTCATGCACTTCTAAATCTGAATACTTAAAATGCTCACGTGAATAAAGTCTTGCAAGTTTGTCGGTGTACCAGCCTCGTTTTTGAACTTCAACACCACAGAATAAATTCACTCGCGCCAAACTAAACACTCGATCATACTGTACTGGCTGCTTTAGAATTTCTGCAATCGAGTCACGTAAAGGTTGATCCAATCGCTCATCTGGATCCAGAACCAACACATAATCTTGAGTGGCATAACTTTGAGCCAATTGACGTTGCTTACCAAAACCTTTCCAATCAGTATTTACAAACCATTTTGCACCGTAACGATCAGCAATTTCTCGAGTATTGTCCGTGCTTCCTGAATCTAGAATGACGATTTCATCCACGAGATCAACCACACTATCTAAGCAATCTGCCAAATGTCTTGACTCATTTTTTAAAATAATCACCAATGATAAAGTGGATCTTTTTTCTGTCCCAAGCTCGATTGAAGTTAGATTCTGCAATGCTTGATGTTCAGCAACAAACTTTCCTTCGGCATTGTTATGATGTAGATCATACAAAATTGCATATTTATTAAAAGTATATTGCGCAAATATTAACGAGTATAAAAAACCATAGCGGCCTTTCAAAAAACGACCATCTACAATATATTGTTTTATAAATGCCCAGAATGCATGCAGTAAAATTGCAAATGATGAAGTTGATTTTCCACGATTAAAACGATCAACTGCCCACGCTTTCGCGTATTGGAGTCTTTTGCTGAGTAAAAATTCTGGTGTAGGTGCAGTATGATGCAACATGAATCCATTCAATGTTTCTGTTCTAGCTTGATTCAAAACAATAGATTCATGCACTAAATTATCGTTATATTGAAATGATTTAGGATATAAACGCCAATGCGCTTTTATTGACCAATAACGATTGTCAATCTCATGTCCAAAAACACAATCAACGCGTTTAATTCCATAAACGATATTTGCAGGTTGGTTTTGGATAACTTTTAAAATGCTTTGCTTTAATTCTTCAGTAATTTCTTCATCAGCATCCAACGCTAGAATCCAATCACCAGTCGCATAGCTTTGCGCCAATTGACGCTGTTTACCAAAACCAGGCCAATCTGTATTCACAAACCATTGACCGCCAGCAGCTTCGACCAGTTCACGTCCGTGATCAGTACTTCCAGAATCAAGCACAATGATTTCATCTACCCAACCACGCAATGCAGGTAAACTAACTGCTAAATTTTCAGCCTCATTTTTTACCATCATCACAACAGATAAACGGTATGCTCTTTCTTGTCTATTCAACATTTCCATGTTTAGCGCCAAGCATCCTTAATCCATTGACTTGGCAACACATAGCGGTACCATTTACCACCGCCACCATTCACAGCATCAGGTGGATTAATCTCACCATGGAAAATAATAATTTTAGCACCTTCAGGTTTTACTGGTGGCTTAAAAAACGCCATTGGGATTTTTTGTAAACAGTGATATTTATAACTTTTACACCAGCTATCTGGCCAATAGGTTTGCTTCGCATGTTTATCTACATACCATGACAAATAGGCTTGTTCATTACGGAATTTTTTTCGGATCTCATCAAAGTTCTCACGAAAATATGGTAATAATCCAGGGAAAGCGCCCAATTTAAAACGGTATACTGAGCTATTACCTGTGATTCGCCATGGTCGTTTCCAGTCATGAATAATTAAGAAATCACCAGGATATGTGAAAAAATCATCCATGTTATCAACGATAACAACATCCAAATCTAAAAATAGCGCGTTACCCTTTAAGCCATATAAGTCAGGCTCAAAAGTTGAAAGTTTGTTCCAACCACGCTCAGGCGCACCTTCAGGCAATGCTAACGGTGGAATAGGAAAGCATTTAACATTTGGATCAATTCCTTCTGTACGGTCAGTGAGACAAACCATCTGGAAATCAACAGTCGTGTGTCGTTTCACCATATTGTAAAGACGATTCACATACTCAGAACCATATTTGGTTCCCCACTTCATACACAAAACAATGTTCTGTTCTTGTGCAATCTCTTCTTCTAATAAGACATTGTTTTCATGTATTGACATGCCGTTTTATTCCACCGAATCAATAGCTGCATCATACCACAGAGTTAAAATATTCTTGAACGATAAGAATTCAAACTCGTCCAAATTGAAATCAAATCTTCATTAAATTGTCACGTCTTAGAAACCCTATTTTGTCAAATTAAATTTAATCTGGCTTGAACTAAAATAATGAAAATTACTATTGTCGGCACTGGGTACGTCGCTCTCTCAAATGCGATGATTTTAGCGCAACATCATGAAGTCACCGCCTTAGACATTGATCAAAATAAAGTAAATTTATTGAACAAGAAAATCTCACCTATACAAGACACAGAAATCTCTGATTTTCTAAGTAATAAACCATTAAACTTTAAAGCAACAACTAATGCTGTGGATGCATATTTTCAGGCAGACTATATTCTTATTGCGACACCAACTGATTATGACCCTACAACCAATTATTTTGACACTTCAAGTGTTGAATCTGTGATCACTGAGATTTTAAGTATCAATCCATTAGCGACGATCATTATCAAATCGACAGTTCCTGTAGGTTACACCCAACAACTAAAAAGTAAATTTGAAACACAGAATATTATATTTTCACCTGAGTTTCTCAGAGAAGGAAAAGCATTGCTGGATAACTTATATCCTTCAAGAATTATAATGGGTGAAAATTCTGAACGAGCACATCAATTTGCAAACATGCTCATAGAGGGTGCTTATAAAAAAGATTGTCCAGTCTTGTTCACTGACTCCACCGAGGCAGAAGCAATCAAACTTTTTGCAAACACCTATTTAGCTATGCGCGTTGCATTCTTCAATGAACTAGATACTTACGCTCAAATATACCGATTGGACACTCGCCAAATGATCGAGGGTGTTTGTTTAGATCCTCGAATTGGTAAATTTTATAACAATCCATCATTCGGATACGGCGGATATTGTCTTCCTAAAGATACTAAACAATTACTCGCCAACTACGACCAAGTTCCAAGCAATTTAATTCAAGCCATTGTAGACGCGAATATTACTCGCAAAGATTTTATTGCACAGTCTATTTTGGAGAGATACCCTAGCGTTGTTGGGATATATCGTTTGGTCATGAAAAGTGGTTCAGACAATTTTCGATCGTCAGCAATACAAGGTGTTATGCGTCGTCTCAAAGCACAAGGAATCAAGATCATTATTTACGAACCCACACTTTCAGAGAAAAAATTTCAAAACTCAAAAATCATCAAAACACTGGAAGAATTTAAAAAAAGAGCAGATTTAATTATTAGTAATCGTCATTGCGATAAACTAAATGATGTTGCAGATAAAGTGTATACCAGAGATATTTTTGGTAAAGATGATTAAAAAAGGACTCAATTGAGTCCTTTTTTCAAAGCATTAATTACTTCACATATGTTAACCAGTGAGCATATTTAGGGTCTTTACCTTGTACGGCATCGAAGTATGCTTTTTGGATTTGTGTTGTGATTGGACCACGAACACCTTCACCGATTTGACGATCATCATATTCACGGATTGGCGTTACTTCTGCCGCTGTACCTGTAAAAAATGCCTCATCAGCGATATAGAATTCATCACGTGTGATACGGCGCTCTACAACGTCATATCCAAGGTCTTTCGCAATCGTAATAATGGTTTGACGAGTAATACCATCAAGAGCACCACCAGCGATATCAGGGGTATGAATCACGCCATCACGCACTAAGAATACGTTTTCACCTGAACCTTGACACACATAACCTTGTGGATCAAGTAACATTGCTTCGTCATAACCTGAGTGCGCAACTTCTTGGTGTGCCAAAATAGACAGCGTATAGTTTCCTGATGCTTTCGCCTTACACATCGTCACGTTAGGGTGATGGTGTGTAAAAGAAGAAGTTTTTACACGAATACCCTTCGCCATTGCTTCTTCACCAAGGTAAGCGCCCCAGCTCCACGCAGCAACCACTGCATGAATTGTATTATCCGTCGCTGCAATACCTAGCTTTTCCGAACCAATAAAGATAATTGGACGTAAATAGCAAGAAGCTAATTTATTTTCACGCACCACATCAATTTGAGCTTGTTCTAATGCCGCCTGATCAAACGGAACTTTCATTTGATAAATTTTGGCAGAGTTTAAAAGACGTTTAGTGTGTTCTTTTAAACGGAAAATTGCCGTTCCATTCGGAGTTTCGTAGGCACGGACACCCTCAAACACACCCATACTATAGTGTAAAGTGTGTGTTAAGACGTGAGTTTTTGCTTCACGCCAATCAACTAATTGTCCATCTTGCCAAATAAAACCATCACGATCAGCCAAATTCATGACCTAAACTCCAAATTTTTATACACAGTCATTTCTATCCAACTACTGATGCAGTTGGATCTATTAATCTTTGCCATAGCTTGCAAACGACCTTACGGGTATCGAGCCAATTCGCAGCACTCACTTGCATGGATTGATTTGCAAGGGCTAAACGATGACTCTCGGCACGTTCACGGAGATAAGCTTGAATCAATGCTGTCGCATCGGCGCTGGATAAGCAGCCAGTTTTTGCGGCATCCTCAAGGATTCGTACATTGTCGGAGTAATGGGCGAGATCAGGATTCGTCCCACTCCATGCTAATACTGCATACTGTGCCATAAATTCGATATCAACGATACCACCTGCATCCTGTTTTAAATGAAAAATTCCATCTTTTTTTTGCTCATTTGATGAGCCTAAATGGTCTTTCATTTTTTGACGCATTTTTAGCACTTCTGCTCTCACCGTTTCTTCATTTCGAGGCAAAGTTAAAATACGACAGCGTAATTCCTCAAACTTTTCTCTTAAGCTTTGCTCACCCGCTATACTACGCGCACGAACAATCGCTTGATGCTCCCAAAGCCATGCATTTTTAAGTTGGTATTGCTCAAAAGCCTTAAGGCTTGTGACGAGAAGCCCAGCTTCTCCTGAAGGACGCAATCGTGTATCAATCTCATACACACGACCATCTAAAGTTTGGGTTGTCATCAGCGACATGAGCTTTTGCCCAACACGCATCGCAAATTCAAAACCACTAATTGGTTTCAAGCCATCTGTATCTGCCTGCTCATCCATATAGTGGATAAAGACTAAATCAAGGTCTGAACCATACCCAAGTTCAATACCGCCTAATTTCCCATACCCAATGACACTGAATGCCATATGATTTTTTGAACAACGTTGACCATCTGCATCTACTGGGTAACCATGTTTTTTTGCTGTAATTTGATATGCTAAATTCAAAGTTGCTTGAACTGAAACCTCAGCAATATCGGTGAGCGCATCAGACACACGCATCAGTGGACTTTCAGCCAATACATCACTTGCTGCTACAGTCAAAACATTCGATTTTTTAAATAAGCGCAATACGCGCATTTGATCTTCCACTTGATCAATTTCAATACGCAGCAGCTGCTGTCTGAGTGAATCCTCCAAATCTTGGCGTTTAGGTAACTCAAAATCCATCGATAAAAACTCATCGAGTAAAACTGGATAATGAGTTAACTCTTCACAAATCCATGGGCTTACAGTCGCCATTTTAACGAGTCGCTGTAATGCTCCTTTACTTTCAATTAACATCACCAGATAGACTGTTCGCCGCATCACAGATTCAACCAGTGGCATCAGCCTTACCAAAGCGACTTGTGGATTATCCGATTCAAGAACAGCTTGAATCAGATGAGGCCAAAACTCTTTTAAACGATTAACTGCTTTAGCGGGTAATTTTTTGATGGCATGTCCATACCAAAATTCACGAACCAAATTTTTAGCAGACTCATCTAAAACTTCATTCAATTGCTGCTCTATTTGGCTAAAGCTTTCAACCAATGGATCTACTTCTTTTTCTTTAATTAGATGCTCAAACTGATAAGTTACTATAGCGCGCTTCTCATTGAGAACATCTAAGAACGCATCCCAACTTTCAAATCCAAGTGTTTCTACGATGCGATTTCTTTGGTCAACCTCAGTAGGCAGTGATTGCGTTTGTTGGTCATTTAAGGCCTGAATAGCATGTTCCACACGACGCAAGAATAAATAAGCATTTTCAAGCTCATCTACCACTTCAGGTTCAAGTAATCCAACAACCCCCAAATGATGTAGACTCACTAAACATTGACGGTCTTGTAGCTCAAGTTTTGAACCACCATAAATCAACTGGAAAACTTGAACGATAAACTCGACTTCACGAATACCACCTGCACCAAGTTTAATATCATCTTCAATATTTCTACGTTGAACTTCACGCTCAATCATCGCTTTCATTTCACGCATCGCTGCAAAAGCAGTGTAGTCCACGTAACGGCGGAATACAAAAGGTCGAGTCATTTCCAGAAGCTCATCCCCTTCCTTTCCTCCTGTAACAATACGCGCCTTTATCCATGCATAACGCTCCCACTCACGCCCATGTTGACTGAGATACTTTTCAAGTGCCGCATGACTGATTGCTAGTGCTGAACCATCACCCCATGGTCGTAATCGCATATCCACTCGGAATACAAATCCATCTGCGGTGATATGTTCCAACAAATAAATAATTTTTTGCCCCCACAGGATGCAAAATTGCTGAACATCAATACATTTACGACCATTGGTTTCACCTTGCTCATCGAAGGCAAATATAAGATCAATATCACTGGATAAATTAAGTTCCTGAGCCCCCAATTTACCCATTGCAATCACGATAAGGTCTTGAAGCTTACCGTTATAGCCGATCGGCTCTCCATGTTTAGCTTGCAATGGACGATAAGCGAAGCTTTTGGCTGCATCAATACTGGCATCGGCGAAGTCTGAAAGCTCACGAGTCAATGTAATAACTGAAATGAGGCGGTTCGCATCCTGCCAAATCCACCGAAACATTAAACGTGCTCGCAAAATTCGAATTTTTTGCATCCATTCTTTTTCATCCTGAATGTCAGCAAGTTCTTTTTGTACAATGTGATAGATTTGTTCAGTACTTAAAAATTTATTAAATTGATCAGATGAATAATCTTGTTCTAATAATGTTTGATGTAAATTATAAACTTGTTCCGCGTATTGACTGGCTCTAAGAGTTTTTTGCAACTGATCAGCATTCATTTGAAAAAAAGCCTGAATAAATCTAAAACTCTTTTATATCAGTCCTTACGCAATTTGTGGACTATTTAGTTCACTTTTTCCAAAGATGTTTGATTACTCGTATTTGGGGTGGCAGGTAACGCTGCATGAGTGTCTGCTTCAGGTAATATGACTTTAAAAGTCGTACCTTGACCTTGTTGAGAACTGACACAAATTTCACCATGATTCAAATCAACAAATCTTTTACATAACACCAAACCTAAACCAGCACCTTTTTCACCAGATGTACCACGAATAGATACCTTCAAATCCGGTTGAAAAAGCTTCTCAATTTGCTGTGATGTCATACCTAAACCTGTATCGCGAATGGCAATTTCGACACCTTGATCGCATTTTGATGCTTCGATATAAACTTTTCCAGTTCCATCCACATGAGTAAACTTCAAAGCATTGGATACCAAGTTTTGAATCACTGATGTGATCATATTAATGTCGGCAAAGACTTTTAACTCTTGCGGCACACTTTCAATTAATTGAATATTTTTTTTCACAGCCAACGTGTTTAAAACATCAAAAACGATTTTTGTCACCTGTTTAAGCTCAAACTGAATAGGGTGATAGACAAATCTCCCGCCTTCAGCCATTGCCCAATTTAATAGGCTTTCCAATAAGTTATAAGTCGATTGAGCGGTATCATGTAGATACTCAGCGATATTCTGTACACTGTCCTCATCCAAACTTTCACGTTCATTGGCCAATACATCAGAAAAACCTAATAAGCCATGAAATGGTGCGCGTAAATCGTGTGCAATGATTTGAAAGAATTTTGTTTTACTGAAATTAAGCGCCGATTGTTGTTCATATAATTCTTTGAGTTCCGCATAATCCGAATGAAGCTCTAATATACGAATTAAGCTCATTGAAAAATCATAAACCAGTTCTAAATTTTGATCATCAAAAGGTTGGTGCTGATTATCAAATAAAATCACTTGACCAATTGAAAAATCATCATTCACTTTTAAATCAATGGCTATAATTCGCTCGTGATCAACTCCGAGTTGATGAATATGTGCTGAAAAAGATGAATAATTAGGATGATCACGACTGATCGAAGTTTGACCCGCGAAATATGGTAATAATTTTGCTTTTTTATTGGCATTAAAAGCTTTAAATCCATTTGGAGAAGAATGCCACACATATGGTTCATCATGAAAAGCTAAGATTGCTGACTCCGCATTTAAAATGCCACGCGCAAATCTTAAAAAACTCTCAAGTTGATTTTTTGGCGTTGATACACCGAGTAAAAGAGACATTTTGCAGGCACTGAGCTGATCAGCTTGATCGACATCTATAAATTCTATTTTCATGTCTACATCCTGCCATGGAGTAAAGGGGAATAATGATCGATTACATTTTATTTTTTCATTTCACAGTAAAGAAATGAAACCTTATTTCATCAAGACTAATACATTCTCAAATATTAAGAAAGTGCATTTTTGAGGACTGAATATCTAGCTAAAGCATGAGTCGTACTTTATAAAACGTAAGCGTCTAGTGAAGATCGATTGAATAAACCATAACTATTTATTATTAAAATAAAATTTACTCAATCCTTATCTTATATTATTCATCAAATCTTCATTTGAAATTTTAAAATTCCTTTATTTATTTAAAACAAATAAAAAGGCCCTCAAGTCTGAATATGCTTGAAGGCCTTTAAGTATTTGGTCCCGAGGGTCGGACTCGAACCGACACGTCATCTCTGACAGCGGATTTTGAGTCCGCCGCGTCTACCAATTTCACCACCTCGGGAAAGGTTGTGTTCGGTATAATATCGTTTTTCTTTTCTTTGTCAATGCAAAACCTGACTCAAGCGCCTATTTTTAAATCAATAGCATGCATTATGCTTTTTTAACCACCAAACTCAACTCGAACTGGGCAAAAAAAGCATATACTAATGCCAAAATTTTTGCTGATTCCATTTTTATATTCTTATGCAACTTTCTGATTTTAACTTTGAACTCCCTGACGAACTTATTGCCCGTTACCCTCTTGAAGAGCGAAGCGCTTCTCGCTTACTTCATCTTAAAGCCGATGGTCAATATGACGATCACCAATTTACCGATATTTTAGACCTGTTTAATGAAGGTGATTTATTAGTTCTCAATGATACTAAGGTAATGAAAGCTCGCTTGAAAGGTAAGCGTGCTTCGGGTGGTGCGATTGAGGTTCTGGTTGAAAGAATGCTTGATCAATTTATTGCTCATTGCCATATCAAAGCAAGTAACTCACCAAAACCAGGTGCTGAGCTTTTTGTCGGATCAGATGAGGTTAAAGTTACGGTTCAAGGGCGCCATGAAAATCTCTATGTGGTGGAATTTTCCAAACCAATCTTAGATGTATTGGATCAGTATGGTGCATTGCCTATTCCACCTTACTTCAACCGAGAAGCAGAAGATATTGATACTGTTCGTTATCAAACCGTATTTAATGATCCTACAAAAATTGCTAGCGTTGCTGCTCCAACGGCGTCTCTACATTTTGATGAACAACTATTAAAAAAACTTGAAGATAAAGGTGTAAACAAGACATTTGTCACCTTACATGTGGGTGCAGGTACCTTCTTACCAGTACGCACCACTGATATCGAAAATCACATCATGCACAGTGAATGGTGCCAAGTCAGCGATGAAGCTATGGCGTTGATTAAGGCGACTAAAGATCGAGGCAATAAAGTGATTGCCGTCGGAACGACTGCAACACGGGCAACTGAAAGTGCGGCTCAAGCCAATGATGGCCAACTGAAGGGCTGGACTGGTGATACTCAGATTTTTATTTATCCTGGTTATGAATTTAAAGTAGTAGATCGCTTAATTACTAACTTCCACCTTCCAGAATCAACATTATTAATGCTTGTCTCAGCCCTGTCCAATCGTGATTATATTTTGAATGCGTATCAACATGCTGTAAAAGAACGCTATCGTTTCTTTAGTTATGGTGACGCAATGTTGATTGACCAAGCAAAAGATTAGGATCTGATCTATGCCGATTGATTCTGTTCAGCAACTGCTTCACCTTCGCACCCGAAAGAACAAGCAAATTATGGCCAGTGTTGATCGGCTTTGGGCTCTTGGACGTTCTGCTCAACATTCTGATGACATCCTGCAAGGATTACATCCATGGGGTTCGAATACCCAACTCTTTTTTCACAATGGCATACCTAAATTTTTAGTTACGCTTGCCATCATATTCATTGTTTTTTCGCTCTTTCCTATTTTTGACACATTAAAATGGATGGCATATAGCGCATCGGCGATACTTATCCTGATTGCATATATCATTTATGAACCAAATAAACCTATTCATGAAGTGATTTCATTTCTTGAAGAGCGAATGATTGGTTTTAAATTCGGTATAGAAGCTTATTCAACGCCATCACACCTTGGAACAAATAGACATAACACCTTGATCATAAGTCAGCTAAGGCAAAAATTTCCTTTGTTTAACCAAGGTAACCATGCCAATGATATTTTAAAGTTTGCCTCCACCACGTGGAAAAACGCGCAAAATCAAGATTTTCCTGTTATGCTTTTTCACTACCGATTTATTGATGAAATCAATCTGCCTGAGCAAAACAAAACACCACAAAAATTAAAAAAAATTGAACGTCATCGTTGGGGCGTATTTGTATTTGATATATCACCACTAGGATTAGCGACAACCAGTAGAAAGAAAGGGTTCACAGCACCATATACAGAGCACTGGGAGAGCAGCGATTTAGAGCTACGTAAAAAAGTTCAGATTTACGGTACAGATCGCTTACAACTCGCAAAGATCATGACGCCATCAACCACACTCAAACTGATTGAATTTTATCGACTTCACCAGGGCGACTTAATTTTCCACCCTCATGACCAAATCATGTGCTATTTGGGAGAGCGCGATTTATTTGAAGTCACGCACAAGCTTGAAATCAAAGACATTAAAAATATATCCGCTTTGCGCGGTTACTTAAGAACATTAACCATGCCAAATTATCAACAACTCAAACAGAGCATGCTAAACTTAGTTGCATAATAACGATCATATTAGGTAATGCGTGTGGGCTTATTCATTTTTCTTTCCATCTTTGTTTTGATTATTGTTTGGGGAATATGGGTTCGAAATAATATCGTTCGATATTTGAATGCTTCTCAGCGTGCTTGGTCAGATGTCGCAAATTTTGAACGTCAGAAAATTAAAACATTAGAGCATCTTGAGCAAAATTTATCTCAATACACTGAGTTTGAAAAATCAACACTAGAAAATATCACAGCCTTACGCCAACAAATCCTAAATCTCAATACACAATCTACTGATGTAGCTCAGCTTCAGCATATTGAAGCGCTAAGTCAGTCGTTAATTAAAAGTTTAAATGTGGTTGTTGAGAATTATCCAGATCTCAAAGCTGATCAGCTTTACAACCAAATGATGCATGACATTCAAGAGCAAAATGAAAATGTCAGCGCTGCAATTTCAATATTCAATCGAAATGTCGAAGAGTTTAATAACTTGATTCAAATTTTTCCAAATAACTTAATCAACAGTATCAGCCTCGCAAAGAAACCTATTCGCCCATTTACAGATCATCAAGCTCAACAAAATTTTGATTATCGCCCTAATTTCAAATAAGGATTCCACCTTAAAAAGTGGCAATATCTTAGAGAATCACGTGGTTTATCCATTACGATTTATTCATATTAAGATACGCTAAAAACTGTATAGCTGGGCGAAAAATAAGCAGATATCTTCATTGTTTAGCAAGATCATGAATCTCTTGTAATTTTTCATAAACAAAAATCCAAGTCGTTAAGAATAATGTAATTTTTCTAGCATAAACTGCACGAATCTAGGAAAATAGAGTGCTTTATCGCTATCAATCAGCGAACTGTTTTTTCGCCTCGATTTGGACAATTTATGAAGTTTGAAAAATTAGGTCAGTCTGGTCGCGCTCGACGCGGACGCTTAACCTTGGAACATGGTGTCGTTGAAACACCGATGTTTATGCCTGTCGGAACTTACGGCACTGTTAAAGGCATGCTCCCACGTGATATTGAAGAAATTAAATCACAGGTCATTTTAGGGAATACCTTTCATTTATATCTACGCCCTGGCCTAGATGTCATTCGTGAGCACGGTGGTCTACATGGTTTTATGAAATGGAATAAACCAATTTTGACTGACTCTGGTGGCTTCCAAGTATTTAGCTTAGGCGCAATGCGTAGTATCAAAGAAGACGGCGTAACATTCCGCTCTCCAATTGATGGCTCTAAAGTCTTTCTTTCTCCTGAAATTTCGATGGATATTCAACATACATTGAATTCAGATATCGTGATGATTTTTGATGAATGTACACCCTATCCAGCGACTCACGAAGAAGCTCAGAAATCTCTACAACTTTCATTGCGTTGGGCAAAACGTTGTAAGACTCAACATCATGATGTGTTAAAAAACCGCAATGCTCTGTTTGGTATTATTCAAGGCGGCATGTATGAAGACCTCCGCCAAGAATCACTAAATGGATTAAAAGAAATCGGTTTTGATGGTTATGCGATTGGCGGTCTTTCTGTAGGCGAGCCAAAAGAAGAGATGATCAAAGTCCTTGATTATCTTCCAGAGCAAATGCCTGCGGATAAACCACGTTATTTAATGGGTGTTGGCAAACCAGAAGACATCGTTGAAGCTGTTCGTCGTGGTGTAGACATGTTTGACTGTGTAATGCCAACTCGTAACGCACGTAATGGACATTATTTTGTTACGGACGGTTTAGTGCGTATACGAAATGCGAAATACCGCCATGATCAAAGCCCACTTGATCCGCATTGCGATTGTTACACCTGTACCAACTTTACCCGTTCGTATCTATACCATTTAGAAAAATGTGGTGAGATGCTTGCATCAATGCTTGGCACAATTCATAACCTTCGTTATTACTTGCGTTTAGCAGAAATGATGCGTGATGCATTAGATAACGGAACATTTGATGATTTTGTTCACGATTTTTATGCACGCCGTGGGCTTGAAGTACCCCCTTGTCCGCAAGATTAATACATCAGTATTTGCGCTGAGCAAAAAGACAATGTAAATTGCTGAACAAGCCGATTTTTTATCATCTTTTTTGATATTTTTAGTTTAGGAAAATGAAATGAGCCTTTTTATTTCGACTGCACACGCAGCTGGTGAAGCTGCACAACAACCAAGCTTAGTTGCTAACTTATTGATGATTGCAGTATTCATTGCAATTTTCTACTTCTTAATTTGGCGTCCTCAAGCAAAACGTGCGAAAGAACATCGCACTTTGGTTGAGAGCTTAGGCGTTGGCAGCGAAATCGTTTTTGCAGGCGGTTTAATGGGCCGTATTACTAAACTCGAAGGTGATTTCGCTGTGGTTGAATTAAACCGTGGCAACGAAGTTAAAATTCAGCGTGCAAGTGTGATTTCAGTATTACCTGAAGGCACTCTAAATAACCTTTAATTATAAAATAGTCGTGCAGCTGCACGACTTTTTTCATTTTAAGAAGAAAGCGAATGCGTTACCCAGCATGGAAATATTTACTCATTCTAGTTGTACTAGTCGTGAGTACATTATATGCCCTGCCAAGTTTGTATCCTGATGAACCAGCTGTCCAAATTTCTGGTGCAAAAGCTGGTTCTGTCATTGATGACACAGTGATTCAAAAAGCAGAGCAACTATTAAAAAGCAACAATATCCAGTCCCACAATAACAGCTTTACTCAAAATGCTGCCCTTCTACGTTTAGACAGTTCTGAAGCCCAATTAAAAGCAAAAGATATCCTACGTGAAGGTCTGGGTGAAAACTATGTTGTTGCATTAAACCTCGCACCAACAACACCTGAATGGTTACAGAAAATCGGTGCACGACCAATGAAACTTGGTCTTGATTTGCGCGGTGGTGTCCACTTCCTCCTTGAGGTGGATATGGACAAAGCTATTGCGCAGCGTATGGAAACTTCGGCTGCTGATTTGCGACGCGAATTCCGTGAGAACAAGATCAAATTCAATAGTCTTTCATTGAATAACAATGCGATCACTGTTCAATTTGCTAACAATGAAGATCGTGCAGCAGCGATGGATCAACTTCGTCGTAACGGCAATAAATATACTCAACAAGCACTTGCAACTGAAAATGGTGCCAGTCTTCGTTTAACCTATACAGACACCACGAAGCAAGAAATTCAGTCATATGCGTTAGATCAAAACTTAACAACACTTCGCAATCGTATTAATGAACTTGGTGTTGCAGAAGCATTGGTTCAAACCCAAGGTAGCAACCGTATTGTGGTTGAATTACCAGGTGTCCAAGACACCGCTGAAGCAAAACGTATCTTAGGTCGTACAGCAAACTTAGAATTCCGTTTGGTATCTGATCTAAATGATCAATATATTGATCCTTATTCAGGGAAATATAATGGTCAACCCTTACCTCCAGGGACAGAAGTATTCGCCTATGAGTCTTTAGACAGTGGTCGTGAACTTTTACTTAACCGTAATCGTATTCTGACGGGTGAGCGTGTACAAAATGCTTCTTCAGGCTTTGGACAAGATAGTGGTACAGCAGAAGTTAACATTACCCTTGATAATGCAGGTGGTAAGTTAATGTCAGATGCGACTCGTAGCGCTGTTGGTAAGCGTATGGCGGTACTGTTCATTGAGAATAAACAACGTATCAGTTACGTTGAAGATCCTGAAACAGGTGCACAAACTGAAGTACGCACACCATATACTGAATCTGTCGTCATTAATGCAGCGAATATTCAAGCAGTACTGGGTTCACAGTTCCGTATTACTGGTTTAGATTCACCTCAAGAAGCAGCTGAGCTAGCTTTAATGCTTCGTGCAGGTGCGCTCGCTGCACCAATGTACTTTGTTGAAGAGCGTGTTATCGGTCCAAGCCTAGGTCAAGAAAACATCGATAAGGGCGTACTATCCACTCAAATTGGATTTATCCTAGTCGCAATTTGGATGGTGGTATTCTTCCGCTTATTCGGTGTCATTGCGAACTTCGCTCTAGTATTCAACTTAGCCATGATCTTGACGGTTATGTCTTGGATCGGTGCTTCATTAACGCTGCCAGGTATTGCAGGTATCGTTATTACCATCGGTATGGCGGTGGATGCAAACGTTCTAATTTGCGAGCGAATACGCGAGGAAATCAAATGGGGAGCATCGCCTAAACAGGCGATTGTTGCAGGTTATGATCGAGCTTATAACACCATCTTTGACTCGAACTTAACCACATTCCTTGTTGCATTTATCCTCTTTGCCATTGGTACTGGTCCGATCAAAGGATTTGCCGTGACACTCATGATTGGTATTGTTTGCTCGATGTTTACTGCAATTACAGTAACCCGTGCAATTGTACAGATCATTTACGGTAAAAAACGTAACTTGAAAAAGTTGAGCATTTAGGAGATCTATCATGACTGAAAATACTCAACTCGAATCAAAACAATACGGCCGTCCAGACAACGAACGCGTAATTCCTTTCATGAAGATTGCAAAGCCAGCAGCTTGGCTTTCAATCATCCTGACTATTGCAAGTATCTTCTTTATCGCGACTAAAGGTCTGAATTTAGGATTAGACTTTACTGGCGGTGTTGCAGCTGAATTGAATTATGCCAATCCTGTAAAACCCTCTGAAGTGACGCAAGCATTAAGTGATGCGGGTTTTAATGATGCTGTTGTTCAAACCTTAGGTTCTGAACGAGATTTAATGGTTCGTATGCCCGCACAAGAAGATATTGAAGCGGAAGATCTAACCAAAGCAATTACCACCGCAGTTCAATTAGACAATAATACCGTGACTGTACCTAAGGTAGATGTTGTTGGTGGTCAAGTCGGAAACGAACTTTACATTAAATCAGCAGGTGCTGTGGCTTTGGCTCTGATTATCATGCTGATTTATGTGACGATTCGCTTCGAATTCAAGTTGGCAATGGGTGCAGTTCTATCGCTATTTCACGATATTATCGTGACTCTTGGTATTTTTGCATTGATGCAGTGGCCATTTGACCTAACCGTTCTAGCTGCTCTTCTAGCGATTATTGGTTTCTCATTAAACGATAATATTGTTGTCTCGGATCGTATTCGTGAGAACTTCCGTAAAATTCGTGGGGCAGAACCTCTTGAGATCATCAATATTGCATTGACTGAAACCTTACGTCGTACCATCCACACTTCGATGACGCTATTGCTTGTGGTCGTTGCTATGATGATCATGGGCGGCGATGGTTTGAAATGGTTCTCGATTGCAATGTTTGTCGGTGTTTTTGTCGGAACATATTCTTCGATTTATATCGGTACTGCATTTGCATTGTGGCGTGGTCTGAACCGCCAAGACTTTATTGTTCAAGTAAAACCTGAATTTGAAGAGGAAGAAGAAATTCCTCAATAAACATTCAATACAAAAAGCCCATCAAATGATGGGCTTTTTTAATGTTGAGTGATTTGAATTTGAGGAATTGCAAAACCACGGCAAGAGTATTCACTTCGCCATGCGACTGTCAGCATACAATCCATGATTTCAAAATTCTGATAAGCAAATACCCCTAAGACTGGATGCTCACAAACCCCACCCATGTGTGTGGTATGGGCATTGGTATTCAACTCATTTAAGCTCATACGGATTCCCATCCCATGTGCCTTCAAAATTGCTTCCTTAATGGTCCAGACTTTAAACCAATAGCGAGAATCAAAATCCAATTCTGCCCATATCGCATATTCCAGTGGATGAAATGCATGTTTGGCTAAAGCTTCGAATCGAATTGATCGATTCAGCTCCTCAATATCCACACCCAAATCTCGAATATGATGTGATGTAACTAAAGCATAATAATGTTGACTATGACTATGGTTAAACTCAAAGTTTGAGATTTTTTTCAAAAAAGGTTTTCCATCTTTCGTTTGGTCAATATCCTCATTTTTTATTGTTTTATTTAATTTACTTCCTAGTAAGCAGTTACGATATTGGTGAATCATTTTTTTTCTAAGACTGATTTCTTCAGTACGTGTTAGATTTTCAGGAACTTGAAAAAAAGAAGAAATTTTAGAAATATCAATTTGAATATGACGGGTCATAATAACGTTCTCAGTGATTCCATTTATCTTAATTTATGCGCATGATAAAAAAAGCCCAAACTTCACATTTGGGCTTTCTGGACTAAATTTACAATTGATTAACCGCGTTTGAACTTCTTCTCGGCTTTCTTAAACTTCTGTACATAACGACGTTTACGTGCCGCAGTACGTTCGTCAATTTGAGATTTACGACCTTCAAATGGGTTCTCTGAAGTTTTAAATTCAATTTTTACAGGTGTACCCTCTAGTTTATACACTTTACGGAACACGTTTTCTAAGTAACGACGATAGTCAGCTGGGGTTTTATCAACTTTATTACCGTGAATCACAATCGTAGGCGGGTTTTGACCACCGATATGCGCATAACGCATTTTAATTGCACGGCCTTGAACTTTAGGTGGATGATGCGCGTCTGTTGCATCTTTTAAGATCTCAGTGATTTTCGCTGGAGATACTTTCAAACGTGAAGATTCATATGCACGGTGGATTGAAGGATAAAGCTCACCCACACCTGTACCATGCAAAGCAGAAATTAAATGGATTTTTGCCCATGGAATAAAGTCAAAACGACGCTCAACATCCAATTTACATTGTTTGCGATCATATTCTGACATATTGTCCCATTTATTGATCGCAATCACCATCGCACGACCAGCTTCAATCGCATATCCAATCAAATGCAAGTCTTGCTCAACAATACCTTCACGCGCATCAACAACAACAACAACAACGTTGGCATCTTTCATTGCTTGTAAAGTCTTTACGATTGAGAATTTCTCAATCATTTCATCCACTTTGCCTTTACGACGAACACCAGCAGTGTCAATGAGCGTATATTTTCGACCATCACGCTCAAATGGGATGTAAATTGAGTCACGTGTAGTACCAGGCTGGTCAAAAGCAACGACACGTTCTTCACCTAACAGGCGATTAACTAATGTTGACTTACCTACGTTCGGACGACCGATAATCGCTAGACGGAGCCCAGTATCTTCATCACGCTGTTCACTTAGGTCATCTTCTGGTACATCTTCAAGCACTTCTTCGAGCATTTGTTGAACACCACGCCCATGGCTTGCAGCCACTTGCATCGGTTCACCCATACCCAACTTAAAGAACTCAACCAATGCTGCCTCTGCATGAACACCATCAACTTTGTTGGCAACTAAAAATACTTTTTTACCGAGTGTACGTAACTCACGCGCAATCTGTTCATCAGATGCTAGAAGACCTGCACGCGCATCGACAACAAAGATAATCATATCTGCTTCATGAATCGCAGTTTTAGACTGCTCTGCCATGTAAGAGTCGATCCCACCTTCGTTTTCACCGATACCGCCAGTATCTACAACGATAAATGATTTATTTTGGTAAACTGCATCACCATATTTACGGTCACGAGTAAGACCGGCAAAGTCTGCAACAAGCGCGTCACGACTTTTGGTAATCTGGTTAAACAGCGTTGATTTTCCGACGTTCGGACGACCAATGAGCGCAATAACGGGTTTCATAGATTAACCTTTAACAAGATCAGCCAACTCAATTGGCCTGAACATCAGAAACTGTGGAAGAAGTTAGACGAATCATCTACTTAAAAATAAAAATGTCGGGGTCTGAAAATTCAACACCCCGAACTTAAAATATGTATTCAGCGACTAGTTTACCATAAGCAGAGAAAAAATTAACGATTCTGCCAAATTGTAAGTGCGCCTGTACGTGTCACTGAGTAAAGCTGATTGTTTACTACACGTAACGAACGTACTTCACCACGCGTTTTTTCACGGCCAACAAGTTGACCATTTTTAGGATCTACAAGGTGGAGTACCCCCTCATAATCACCTACCACTAAATACTGACCTAACATTACGGGGTTGCTTAATTGACGGTTAAGCAATTGATCATTAGTCCATAACGGCTGACCCGTCACCAGATCAAACGATACAATTTTACCATCTGTTTGCGTGACGAAGACTTGGCGACCTGCAACTTCAGCACGATTAATACTGCTTGCATCTTCACTCCAAATCACACGTTGCGAAACTAGATCTAGTACAGTGACTTGGCCTTGATAGCTAGTGGTTACAACCAATTGTCCTGCAACGATTGGATCTGCATCCACATCAACTAAACGCTGTATATCAGAACGACCATCGCTGACTGCCACACGTCTTTGCATACGCAAAGTTCCAGTGAGACTATCAATTGCGTACACGTATGCATTTGACGAGGCCACTAACACTGTTCGTGGGTCTAAGCGCACAGGTGAAGCTTGACCGCGTAAGCTCAATTGTTCGTTTGGCATACGATAGGTCCACACTTGTTGACCTGTTTTTTCATCCATACCAAACACCGTACCGTCATTTGCAACAACGATCACTCGACCAGTCTGAATAAGCGCCGCACTCAAAATTGCACCACTTAATTGCGCAGTCCAACGGATATCACCCGTTTTTTGATCGAGAGCAAACAGTTGACCTTTCTTGTTGCCGACGATCACTAACCCATTGGCCGCTTCAACACCTGAACTTAAACCAAGCTTGGTAACTTGTTTTTCCCAGACACGCTGCTTACCTTGATATGCAGAAACCTGTCCCTTAGGATCTAAAAAGTATAAAACACCTTGATCATTCGCCATTCTCAAACGCAATGGATCAGCAGCATCCGTCGCTGAAACATTATGTGAAAAAATAGGTGCTAAGCTCACCGATTGCTGAATTTTAGGCAACGGATTAGGTTTCACCTTTTCTTCTTTCACCGTATTGCTTGTACACGCCATTAGTGCACACGACAATGTCGCTAGAACAAAAGAAATTTTATACTTTCTATCCATTAAGACTCATCCGTTTGTATATCTAAAATTGGGCGCTCAATTTCAGGATCATCTACTAATATGCCAACACTTTCGAGTTTAATTTGTAAGATTTGGCGTTCTTGTTTAGTTGCAATTAAGTTATCCCACGCGCTCTGATAAGCTTTTTTCGCATTTTCAATATCATTCTTAGCAATATAAATATCGCCACGTGCTTCATCTACAGTTGTTTTGAAAGCGGGCAAAGTCAAACCAGACAATGTTTTTAAAGCTTCATCATATTTTTTTTGTGCCAGTTGAGCATCTGCTAAACGAAGCTTAATGATGTGTTGTAAACCTTCATCTTTGATTTGAGCATTTTCAATTTTTTTCAATTCACGTTCAGCTTTGGCATAATTCTCTTGGTCATAAGCCAATTTTGCCATTACAAATTGCGTTTGAACCGCATGAATCGAATCAGGATTTTCTTTTACAATTTTTTCTGCAGTTCCATCCAAAGCAGTCGCTACTTTAGGATCAGTTGTTGCAGCTTTCGCTTCATCAACTAAGAGCTGTACTTTAGCAGTCTGTATTTGATCTTCTGCTACGTTTTTCTTCTTCCAATATTCCCATCCGAAAAAGGCGATCAGGGCAAGAAGAATCAGCGTAATCAACGCCGATCCATATTTCTTAAAAAACGACTTTGCTGTATGCAGTTGTTCTTCGTCAGTCATTGCGCTCATATGATCGCCCTTTCCTTATGTTCTTAAATTTATTTTGAAGATAGTTTATCAATGATGAACGGCACAATGTCATTGACCGCTACTTGTGTCTGCTCTGCTGTAGCCAACTCTTTGACTGAAAGTTGTTGCACCTCAGCTTCACGCTCACCAAAGATTAAGGCATAAATTGCACCAGACTGATCCGCTTTTTTCATTTGACTTTTCATCGAGCCTTGAGAGCCAACTTTCAGACGCACTGAACTACTTGCAGCTTCAAGTTGATCTCGAATTTGCTCAGCCAAAACTAAAGCTTTACCTTGCGTCGCAGGATCTGCAAGTAAAAATACTTCACAATCACGTACTGGTATATTGTCTTCTACTTGTTCTAAAAGAAGCAATAAACGCTCAATACCCATTGCAAAACCAACCGCAGGAACCGATTGATCTGGTTTACCTTTTAACTGACCCACTAAACCATCATAACGACCACCAGCGCAAACCGTACCCTGTGAACCCAGATGTGTCGTCGTCCATTCAAATACAGTTTTATTATAGTAATCCAAGCCACGAACCAACTTTTGGTTAATGACAAATGAAATACCTGCATCGGTTAGATATTGCTGTAATTGTTGGAAATGTGCCAGCGTCTCTTCACCCATAAAGTCATGAAGTTTAGGCGCATTTTCTAAAATGCTTTGAGTTTTTGCATCTTTAGAGTCCAAAATACGCAGTGGATTCGTCGTTAAACGACGCTGCGAATCTTCATCTAAATCTGACTTATGTGATTCTAAAAACTCAACCAAGGCTGCGCGATAAGCTGCACGCTCATCTGACTCACCTAAAGTATTGAGCTCTAATTGAACTTTGTCCGCAACACCCATCCGTTTCCACAGACGCGCAGTCATCAAAATCAGTTCAGCATCTTGATCAGGAGTTGCAACACCAAACGTTTCCACACCAAATTGATGAAATTGACGGTAACGACCTTTTTGCGGTTTTTCATAACGGAACATCGGTCCAATATACCAAACACGCGGTGTCGCACCACGAAGCAAATTATGTTCGAGCATAGCACGTACACAACCCGCAGTACCTTCAGGACGTAAGGTCAAAGACTCAGGAGGATTACCTTTATCTAAGAACGTATACATCTCTTTTTCAACGATATCCGTTGCATCACCAATAGAACGCTTGAACAAGTTTGTCTGTTCAACCATCGGCAAACGAATTTGTTGATAGCCATAGGCATCCATCAAACCAGACAGATGCTGTTCAAGACGTCTCCAAGCTGGGGTTTGCGTTGGGAGAATGTCATTAAAACCTTTGATTGCGACGATTGAACTCATGATCTACTCAGAAAAACCTGTGCGAATAATCTCTTTTGATTTAGCTTTTTCAAGCTCGTTAACACGTTGACGAACCATATTTTCGATTTCGTCAACTAATTGATTTGTGTCAATTAAATGACTCTTTTCACCATTACGATACACTAGTGAACGTGGACTTGCACCCACTACACCAATATCAGCTTCTTTAGCTTCACCAGGACCGTTGACTTTACATCCGATGACAGAAACATCCATTGGAGTACGTACATCTTCCAAACGCTCTTCAAGCATTTGCATCACTTTGATGACATTAAATTCTTGACGTGAACAACTTGGGCAAGCAATAAAGTTAATACCATTTGAACGTAAGCCCAAAGATTTAAGAATATCAAAACCAATTTTGATTTCTTCCTCAGGTTCCGCTGCTAATGAAATTCGCATGGTGTCGCCAATGCCTTCCATTAACAATCCGCCCAGTGCAATTGCCGACTTCACCGAACCAGTACGGTAAATTCCAGCTTCAGTCACTCCTAAATGTAACGGGTTGTCAATTTGTTTTGACAACAAGCGATAAGCATCCATCGTCAAAAAGACATTCGATGCTTTCACTGACACTTTAAACTCTTGGAAATCCAAACGATCTAAAATATCAATATGACGCATTGCTGACTCAAGCAAAGCTTGACCTGTTGGCTCCCCATATTTCTTTTGAATATCTTTTTCGAGAGAGCCTGCATTGACACCAATTCGCATTGAAATATCGTTGTGACGAGCCGCAGCAACCACTTCGCGAATTTTTGCTTCTGAACCGATATTCCCCGGGTTAATACGCAGACAATCTGCACCCAAATCTGCAACAACCAAAGCAATTTTATAGTCAAAATGGATATCGGCAACGAGTGGAACTTGCACTTGTTTACGGATTTCTCCAAAAGCAGCGGCGGCTTCCATACTCGGTACAGACACACGCATAATATCTGCGCCAGCATCCACACAACGTTGAATTTGTGCAACTGTTGCTGCTACATCACACGTTTCAGTATTGGTCATGCTTTGAATACTGATTGGCGCATCGCCACCCACATACACAGAACCTACGCGAATTTTACGTGTTGGTTTGCGTCGAATCGGATTCTCGATCATCGTTTTACCTTTAACCCATTAACGTGATAAACGGAATTCAGCTTTTCCGTTTACGGTATATGGTGACAATGAAATATTTTCATTATTTAAACTTAATGAAACGGCTTGAGCATCATCTAATCGAATTTGGAATGGAGACTGTCCATTCAAACTAATCGCAGTTGATTGGCGTCCAGTTGCTAAAACTTTACCCGTACTGTCCACAATGTGTACTGATGTAGGGCGGCTAAAACTGAGATTCATCGTATCGCCTGATACTGCTTCAGTTGTGCCTGTACCATTGTTTAAGGTCAGAATTTGGACATTGTTGGATTGATTCGTATCAGTATTTGACGAATCGCCTTTAGCCGCCCATTTTTGGATTGCGGAGATTAATAGCCAAGCCACGCCCAAAATAATTAACGCAATCACGATGCGTTTAATCCACTTGCGATTACGTACACTTTTCGAGCCAGGAAGTTTCCCCATAATTTTAATTGGAGAATTGTTCAAAGCATGATTTGGCAGTAAACCTGTATCATTTTGATAGATTTCATCAAAACGTTGAATTAAAGCAGAGGCATCAACTTTGAGATACTTCGCATACGAACGATAATATCCCTTAATGAAAGTCGCTTCTGGCAACGATTTGTATTCGTCTTGCTCTAACGCTTCAAGCGTTTTTACTGGCATTTTTAAATCACCAGCAACTTTGACCAGATCACGTTGTTGAGATATACGGATTTGACGCAAATACTCGCCAGGGCGTTGAATATTTCCTAAAGCATTAGGTGCTACGTTTGAACCAGTAGGTTGCTGTGAATTAGGATTTACTTCCATACGGCCTCAGTATTGAACTGTAATTGCAAATAACGTTGAAATTCTTGACTATTTGGAAATAAAGTACGCAACTGATTCACCAGCACATACATTCCCGTTCTATCACCATTGGCACGTGCGATACGTAAACCAATCCAGAGTGCTCGCGCACCTTGATTTTGCTGGCCAACTTTGAGTACAAATTGCTCATATAGCTGACGCGCGGCAATATTATTCTTTTGCAGATAAAATATCTCTGCTAACTCTATCATTGAAACAGTGGAGTCACGATTGACTTGCAGTGCTTGTTTGAACGTTTTTTCAGCATTCGGTATATCCCCTTGAATCAGATAAATCCGTCCAAGGTTTTCTAATGCACGATGACGTTGGTCATATCCAAGCGTTGCGCCTGCAATTGAAAGCTGTTTAACAGCATCATTATATCGCTTCACTTGATACAAATACGTACCATAGTTGTTACGTGCTTGCGCATTTTTAGGATCAATTGATATCGCACGAGAAAAATAATGATCTGCACGTTGCATGTTGATGTCACTTCCTTCTTGCTGAAGCAACACCCCCATCATCATATTTGCAGTTGAATCGCGCGAATTAACCTCTAATGCCTGATCAAGCACACGTTTGGCAGCATCTAAATTCCCATTCCGAATATATTCAGCCGCCATTTGGGTACGAACTTTCACTGATTTCTCAGGATCCTTTTTGCTCGTATCGCCACTGGTAGTTTGGCATCCAAAGAAAAGCAATCCAGATAAAGCGACTGTCATCGTCATGACTATTTTTTTATACATCGGCTTGCTCAAATGACGCCTCCCTCTTTTTAATCATTCACATCTAAATGATACAACTAGCCTTGTGAACGCATAATTTCATTACGTTCTAGCACTTTTTTCTTCCATTGTTCTGCACGACGAGTACGGTCAGCCACTTGACCTACCAATTGACCACAAGCTGCGTCAATATCATCCCCACGTGTCTGACGAATCGTACACACAAAACCAGCATCAGACAAAGTTTTTTGGAAAGAAATGATGCGATTTCGGCTCGAACGCCCGTATGGTGCATGTGGGAATGGATTAAATGGAATCAAGTTAATTTTACTTGGTAAATTTTTCAACAACTTAATCATCTGCTGTGCATGTTCAGGATGATCGTTGACCCCGTCTAACATGACATACTCAATTGTGACATGCTTACGTGCACTTTCATTACCATCTTTAGTGATGTAACGCTGACACGCTGCAATGAGTTGCTCTAACGGATATTTTTTATTAATTGGTACTAATTCGTTACGTAACTCATCATTGGTTGCATGTAATGAAATTGCAAGCGCAACATCAATGTCTTGAGCCAATTGATCTATCTTCGGCACAACCCCTGACGTTGACAATGTGACACGGCGTTTAGACATTCCATAGGCGAAATCATCAAGCATGATACGCATTGAGTTAAGCACAGCATCATAGTTCAATAATGGTTCGCCCATACCCATCATTACCACGTTGGTCACAGAACGCTCACGTTCAGCAACAGGCACATCTTCCATATAGGAATAGTTCGCCATCCACAACTGACCAATAATTTCAGCCTGTGTTAAATCGCGTTGGAAACCTTGTTTTCCGGTTGAACAGAACGAACAGTCCAAAGCGCAACCGACTTGTGATGAAATACATAAGGTTTTACGCGAACCCGTTTTATCCTCAGCAGGAATCAGTACTGTTTCAACCAAAGAACCCGCACCATCACCTACACGGAATACCCACTTACGTGTTCCATCTTTAGAATAGTTTTTATGCACGACTTCTGGTGCTTTAATTTCACAAATCTTTTCAAGTTTTTCACGTAATTTCCCTGAAATATTGGTCATTTCAGCAAAATCAGTAACGAAGAACTGATGAATCCATTTCATCACCTGACCCGCCCGGAACTTTTTCTCCCCCATATCCTCAAAGAATTTTTCCATTTGCGGACGTGACAGGCCAAGTAAATTCACTTTCTGTACAGTATCAGCCTGCTGTACTTGAACAGTAGTGGGCTGTTGTTCATCTAAATTGACGGATGAAGCGACAACTTCAGAATTCATGAGTATTACCTAAACCATAATGTGGGATAAAAGAACATGCTTAATTTTCAAGCAATAAAATCTTTCAGAAATAAAAAAACCAGATAAGCAGTATAGCACTTATCTGGTTTGAATACTGCGAATTAACGAGTACGTGGAGCGATCTCAGTTTGAGCGAAGAAGTAGTTAACTTCACGATCAGCAGATGCTACAGAGTCAGAACCGTGAGCAGCATTTTCGTCGATGCTTACAGCGAAGTCAGCGCGGATTGTACCTGGAGCAGCTTCTTTAGGGTTAGTAGCGCCAAGGATGTCACGGTGAGCGAGAACTGCGTTTTCACCTTCAAGAACTGATACAACAACTGGACCAGAAGTCATGAACGCAACGAGGTCAGCAAAGAAACCACGTTCTTTGTGCTCAGCATAGAAGCCTTCAGCTTCAGCTTGAGTTAAATGTTTCATTTTAGTCGCAACGATTTTAAGACCAGCTTTTTCGAAACGAGCAAAGATGTCACCGATGTGGTTTTTAGCAACTGCATCTGGTTTAACGATAGATAAAGTACGTTCAATAGCCATGATTGGCTCCTTTAGTCAAATTGACATGAAAATTTTGGCGCATTATACCGAATAATGCGCGATTATCTGCTTTTCGCGTGTAAAAAAATGGTTTTTTTCGATCGATGAATTATCGAGCTTCGTCAATCCAAGCCATTTGAATTGCTTCTAACAATCCTTCTGTTGATTTGTTTGGATCATCTTCGAACTCTGGAAGCGCACAAACCCATGCATGAAGATCAGTAAAACGGATCCATTGTGGATCTACATCTGGATGGGCTTCATACAGTTCAATTGCGATATCAAGGGTGTCTGTCCAACGTAAACCCATACTTATTCCTAAATCATCTTTGGTGAATTCATGGCTTAATTTTAGCAAAAAGCAAATCAAGACGTACAATTATATTGCTTTTGTACGCCTTATCATGCAATCAACTTACCCTCACAATATGATATTCAATGCTGGAGCAGCTAAGATAATACCACTCGCAACCGTCGCCCCAATTAAGGCTCCAACTAAAACATCAGTTGGGTAATGCAATCCCAATACCATGCGCGACAACGCAACCAAAATGGTAAATGGCATCATCATCACCAGCAAGACAGGCTCTACATAACCCAATACGATTGTTGCCATTACTGCATGCAATGTATGACCAGAAGGAAAACTAAAATGATCTAGTGGTCTTTCGCCAATATGAATAACTTGGTGAACTTGGTATGGTCGTGGACGTACTGTTTTTGTTTTTAAAATTTTATAAATCAGCGTACCTAACGAAGCAGCAACAACAATATATAAAATTTGAATAGTGTATTGCGGTCCTTGCAGTAGCCACACCAACGCCACCATCATGTACCAAAAAACTCCATCTCCGAGCCGACTAATAATTTTAAATATGAGTGCAATACTTTGTGTATGCGATAGATTATTGAAATAGAGACATCCTCTTAGATCAAGATCAAGTATTTTTATTTTGGTATTTTTAAAATTCATTTCACTCTACTCCTATCGTTCAAGCCATGAGCGTTTTCTGCTGCACGACACGATAAAATGCATGTTCGAGTTGTTGAACTGGATGTTGCCATCCGACTTGTTGTACTTTTTTCATTGCTTGCATCCCCATTGCATGCAAGCGTTTGTTTTGGGGCAGATTAACAATATATTGAATCAAGGTTGCAGGCTCACCCAAAGGTGCTAACCATGCTGTTTCCGCATCTAAATACTGCTTAGCACAAGCATAATCATAAGCAACGACAGGCAATGCACTCGCCATCGCTTCAAGCACGACATTGCCAAATGTCTCTACTTGACTGGCAAAAACAAATACATCTGCGCTTGCAAAAGATTCAGCAAGATTTGTACCACTTAAGCTTCCAGTAAAGATGATATCGGTATGTTTGCTTTGACGAACCAAACGCGAATAATCGGGCCCATCCCCCACGATGACCAACTTAAATCTGCGCGTTGTTTGTGTTTTAAGTTTTAAATAGGCATCAATTAACACCTGAATTTCTTTTTCAGGTGAAACACGACCAACATAAAGTAGCACAGTTGTATTTTCACAAGCATCCCATTGTCGTCTGAGTTGCACACTTCGAAAAGTAGGTGAAAACTTTTCAACATCCACCCCAGTTTTAATCACTTCAACTTGACATGTAACACCAAAGTTACGTATCGCATCAGCCGAGTCCTGACTTGGCACACAGGTCAATTGCGTATTGTTATGAAACCATTTGAGATAGTGCTGAATCGGCTTGACCATAAAAGCAAGATCATAAAACCGACTAAAGTCATGAAAAGCAGAATGAAAACCACTACTCACAGGAATCTTTTTGTTTTTTGAGAGCTGAAGTACCGCTAAACCTAATGGTCCTTCCGTCACGATATGCACCAAATCTGGTTGAAATTCATCAAATGCTTTAGCCACTTTGCCATACTGTGGCCAGCCAAATTGCATATGGGCATACTTCGGAATGGTTTGACCATTCACCAAACACTCACGGTTCGGTGAAAATTCCGAACATATTTGTTTTTGTGAAGGTCGTACCAATAGAATTTTGTGACCAAGTTTCTGTAGACCTTTGCAAATCTGTAGTAAAGACAATGAAACACCATTCAGTTCTGGCGGCCATGTCTCCGTAACGACAGCTATTTTTAATCTAGATCGCCCCAATTGCTCAAGCACCGATACATCCCGATCGGAGTTTTGATTTTTAAATTTTAGCCTCTGGTGATCATATTGCGTTGTCGATCTAGGCAATACAGTGTCCATGATTCCCATCATCACACCTCTTTTGTATTTTTTTCATACTTTTACTTTAGAGATGGATCATTTCATTATGATGATGATTTCATTAAATACTTGTCATAATTAGAATAGATGACTGATTCACCGACCACCCTCAAACACGCGACAAGAAACTACGAATTCAGAATAATTTAGTGAAATAAAGTACGATGCGCAGCAAAAAATAATGCTTGCTCAAAATCAATAACAGGTTTCAACCATCCTGTTGCAGCAACTGCAAGATGCGCTTTCTCACCTATTATTTTTAAATCGGGTTGATTCAATGTTGCTGTCATTGCTCGTTCGAACATTTCTACATCACCGAGAGGGATCAACCATCCCGTTTCATCATTCACAACATGCAGTTTGGCACATGCATAATCATAAGCCACCACTGGCAAGCCACTTGCTAATGCTTCAAGCGCGACATTTCCAAAGGTTTCAACTTGACTTGGAAAGATAAACACATCTGCACTGGCATATGCACTAGCCAAGTCTTCGCCAGTCAAACTTCCCAAAAAAATAATATCGGGATGATGACCCGCAAGAGCTGCAAGTCTTACTCGATCTGGTCCATCTCCGACAATGACCAATTTAGTATAATGTTCGACCTCACCTTTTATTTTCACAAAAGTCCGAATAATCAGGTCTACTTCCTTTTCAGGTGACAACCGACCAACGGAAATCAGTACTCGTGTATGCTCATTTGCGGCCCATTGTTCTCTGAGCAACTGCGATCTTTTATTCGGATTAAACAATTGGGTATCAACACCTCTCCCCACCACCCTTAACTCACCGCTTACTCCCATTTGTTTTAAAGCATGCTGTGTATCTAAACTTGGCACACAAGTCACGTCTGTCTTATTGTGAAACCATGTTAAATACTTTGAGATAGGTTTAACGAGAAAAGGAAACTCAAAGTATCGACTAAACTCTTGAAAAGCAGAGTGAAAACCACTTGAAACAGGAATATTCTGAGATTTAGCCACCATTAGACTCGCAAATCCCAATGGTCCCTCTGTCACAATATGCACAACATTTGGCTGAAATACCTCAACTGCTTTTGAGATTTTAGAAAACTGTGGCCAACCAAACTGTAAGGTGGGATATTTCGGAATCGCCTGAGCATGCACCCAACACTCTGCATCAGGTTTAAACCGTTTACATTTCACTTTGGGTTGAGGACGTATCAACAAAATTTGATGACCTCGCTTCTGCAAACCCAGACATAAATTCATCAGTGAGTTTGCAACACCATTAATCTCTGGTGACCATGTCTCAGTCACAATGGCAATTTTTAATTGAGGATGTCGTTTATGCTGATCAGCATCAGGAAGAAGAATAAAATCCTCAAATGACGTATTTTTTTTGATGTTCAATAATTCAAATAATTTTTTTTGTTGTGTTGCTTGTAAATTTAGGAGTGCCATCATCACACCTTTTATTAATGTTATCCCTAAAATTTAAAAGAACATAATGTCAATATGATGATGGTTTCATGACAGCCTTGTCATAAGGCTCATTCAGATTTTCACATTTTTAAGGCTCTTGCTCTTGAACACGATCTACATCACTGCCTAGCTCATTCTCTTGCTCTTGACCAGAGTTAACTGGTGGTTCTTCAATCCGTTTTTCCAAGTTTTCTCCTTGAAGTGCTACAGAGGATTCTGATGATGTCCGATCTTCTAATTGTTTAGTTTCTTGTTCAGCATTAACTGCTACTGGTTTCAAACTGCCTTCAACAATTGTATAAACCTGTCCATTAGAAAAATCGATGTGTTGTTTATCACCATGTAACAGTGGAAATCCAACGATTTGCTCGTACTGCTCTGCACGGTTAAATTTTTGTTGAATAGAATCATAAATCCAGTAAATAAAACGACGATCTTGAAGCGTTTTATCCTCTGACAGATCAGAGAGCACTACATCATAGTAACCATCAAAATTCACATCCATATAACCAATACTATTGGGAAACGCTTGAAAGCCTTGAAGTATTTGCATGCTTTTTTGATTGGCTTTATCAAACACCTCGATACGTGTCATAAATCGTTTGAAAGGATAGTTAGCTTTAGATATGCCATAGAAATTAAAACTCACATCAGACATATTTTTTACTTTAAAAGCAGGCTCGAATTTCTTTATTCGAATCACACCCGCATGATTGACCAATGTAGATTTAAATACATTCGTTTTATAGTTAAGCTGTCCTTTCAACTCTTGAATTGCATTTGAATCATCACTCGGTTGTTCTGCTTTAAAAAGAACTTGATCGCCTTTTTGCTCCCCTTTTAATTGGATAGTGACGTTGTCTTTGAAGGAAGTAAGCGTTGCATTTGGATGAAGCACATCCATATAAAGACTCAAAAAATATTCGTTGTCTGTTGACCTCAATAACCGCTGCATTGATATGCGAACATTATCTAAGACAAGCTCAGCATCACTATTTGACGTTTTTTGCTCAATATCAGTTGTTTCTTGCGCCCATCCACAGATTGGCAAGATCGCCAATAAGTAACATACAAACGTTAATTTCATTCCCAACCTCAATCCTTGAGTTATTAAGTATTTTTGTTAGATACTAATTATTGTGTTTAGCAAAGCCTCTATCGACTGCAACTCAATCTACCTGTCATTGAGTTACTTTTTAATGACTATTTTTATCATGCCTGTCGTCTTTTTTTTCAATGCATTACAAAAAGACAAGTCTCAGGATTCAAGGTTCCTAAAATAGTGGTAACCTATTATCAATAATCCAAGGTATGAACGAGTACAAAACACTGTTTTTTTACGAAGTGCAAGGAAGCAGTGCCATACTTTGAATAAAATACAAGAAATGAAAAACACTGCCTTACCTTGAGGCACACAATTTTAATTAATAATCTGATCCATTTTTTAAGACAAAAAAGCCCACTCATTTTGAGTGGGCTTTCGCATTCAAATCAGATGATTCGAGAAATTAGTTTTTCTCTTTATCAACGATTTTGTTTGCTTGAATCCAAGGCATCATCGCACGCAATTTAGCACCAGTTACTTCGATACCGTGAGCAGCGTTTTGACGACGACGAGCAGTCATAGATGGGTAGTTCAACGCACCTTCTTGGATGAACATCTTCGCATATTCACCAGATTGAATACGTTTAAGCGCATTACGCATCGCTTCACGAGACTGTTCGTTGATTACTTCGACACCAGTAACATATTCACCGTACTCAGCATTGTTAGATACAGAGTAGTTCATGTCCGCGATACCGCCTTCGAACATTAAGTCAACGATCAATTTAAGTTCGTGTAGACATTCGAAGTAAGCCATTTCTGGCGCATAACCAGCTTCAACAAGAGTTTCGAAGCCCATTTTAACAAGTTCAACAGCACCACCACAAAGAACTGCTTGCTCACCGAAAAGGTCAGTTTCAGTTTCTTCACGGAATGAAGTTTCGATAATACCTGTACGACCGCCACCAACACCTGAAGCGTAAGAAAGCGCAAGGTTACGTGCATTACCAGAAGCATCTTGGTGAATCGCGATAAGATCAGGAACACCTGAACCACGTTGGTATTCAGAACGTACAGTGTGACCAGGTGCTTTTGGAGCAACCATGATTACGTCTAAGTCAGCACGTGGAACAACTTGGTTATAAAGAACAGAGAAACCATGAGCAAATGCAAGAGTAGCACCTTGCTTGATGTTTGGCTCAATTACATCACGGTAAAGTTGAGCTTGGAATTCATCTGGAGTCAAGATCATTACTACGTCAGCTTGAGCTACAGCAGCAGGAACTTCAGCAACTTTAAGACCAGAATTTTCAGCTTTTTTCCAAGAAGCAGAACCAGCACGTAAACCAACAGTTACGTCAACGCCAGAATCTTTAAGGTTAAGCGCGTGAGCGTGACCTTGTGAACCGTAACCAATGATTGCTACTTTCTTAGATTGGATGATAGATAAGTCGCAGTCTTTATCATAAAAAATTTGCATTGCTGTCTCCGCTAAAATGCTTTGGCTTCCGTTTGATTAGCGAATGTTAATGTGGTTCGCCAACCCCCTCCTCTCGGAGGAGGGAAGAATTTGTTAATAAAAAATTAGATTGTTAAAACTTTTTCGCCACGTGCGATACCAGACACACCTGAACGTACAACTTCAAGAATGGTATTCTCTGCCAAAGCATCAATAAAACCATCAATTTTCTCAGTTGTACCCGCGATTTGAATCGTGTAAGTCGTTGGTGTTACATCCACGATTTGTCCGCGGAAGATATCTGCTGTGCGTTTAATTTCAGCACGCGCAGAACCCAAAGCTTTTACTTTGATTAACATCAATTCACGTTCAATGTGTGAACCTTCAGAAAGGTCAACCACTTTAACCACTTCAACAAGTTTGTTGAGTTGTTTTGTGATTTGCTCAATCTTGTGATCATCACCATAAGTCGTCAATGTCAAACGAGACATTGTTGGGTCTTCTGTTGGCGCAACGTTCAAAGTTTCAATGTTATAACCACGTTGTGAGAACAAACCCACTAAACGTGAAAGCGCGCCAGATTCGTTCTCAATGAGAACAGAGATGATATGTCTCATGCTGTGCGCTCCCCTTTAGATAACCACATATCTGTCATAGATTGACCCGCGATTAACATCGGATAAACATGCTCAGTACGGTCAACCATCACGTTGATGAATACACATTTATCATTAATCGCCATTGCTTCTGCAAGCTTCGATTCAAGCTCATCGGCATGATCAATTTGAATACCTACATGTCCGTAAGCTTCCATCAACTTTGCAAAGTCAGGCAATGACTCAACATATGAACTTGAGTGACGACCTTCATAATTCATATCTTGCCATTGTTTCACCATACCTAAAGCACGGTTGTTTAAGCACAAGATTTTAACATTTAGGCCATATTGCTTACATGTTGAAAGCTCTTGGATACACATCTGAATGGATGCTTCACCTGTAATACAAACAACTTGTTGGTCAGGGAATGCAAGCTTAGCCGCCATCGCATATGGAAGACCAACACCCATCGTGCCTAAGCCACCTGAGTTAATCCATTGACGTGGACGTGTGTATTTGTAATACAACGCACCAAACATCTGATGTTGACCAACGTCAGAAGTGATGATTGCTTGGCTGTTCGTTACTTTATCTAAAGCTTGAACAACTTGTTGAGGTTTCATCGTACCGTCAGTTGGTTTTTCATATTTCAAACCATGAACCTGACGCCACTCATTGATTTGTTTCCACCAATCCGCAATAGCTTCAGGGTTCGGCTTAGAAATATTCAGCTGTTTTAATTGCGCTAACATTTCTTGAAGAACTGGCTCTACAGCACCCACGATTGGGATATGCGCCATGATTGTTTTTGAAATCGTCGCAGGATCGATATCAATGTGAATCACTTTCGCATTTGGACAGAATTTTGCAGGATTATTGGTTACACGGTCATCGAAACGCGCACCAACACATAGAATCACATCAGCGTGACCCATGGTCATGTTCGCTTCATATGTCCCATGCATACCCAACATACCAATAAATTGAGGATCATTACCAGGGAATGCACCTAGCCCCATCAATGTGTTGGTTACTGGATAACCCAATAGATGTGCTAATTCAGTCAATAAATGTGATGCATTGCCTTGAACAACACCACCGCCCGTATAAATAATAGGACGTTTAGCATTGATCAATTCATCAATAGCTTTGCGGATCTGACCAGTATGACCACGATGTGGCGGCTGGTAAGAGCGCATTTTTACTTTTTCAGGATATTCGTATGCAAATTTTTCAGCAGGGTTTGTTGCATCTTTTGGAATATCAACAACCACAGGACCTGGACGACCTGATGACGCGATATAGAAAGCTTTTTTAATAACCGCTGGAATTTCACTCGCATGACGCACTTGGAAACTGTGTTTCACGATTGGACGAGAAATACCAACCATATCCGTTTCTTGGAATGCATCTTCACCAATCAAATGGCTTGCAACCTGACCAGACAAAATCACCATTGGGATTGAGTCCATGTAAGCTGTCGCGATTGGTGTCACAGTGTTAGTCGCACCTGGACCCGAGGTCACCAGTACAACACCTGTCTTACCTGTTACGCGCGAGTATGCATCTGCCATATGACCAGCAGCTTGCTCATGACGCACGAGGTAATGATTAATTTTGTCTTGTTTGAATAGCGCGTCGTAAATGTGTAAAACTGCGCCGCCTGGATATCCAAAAACATGTTCAACGCCTTCGTCCGCCAATGCGCGAACAAGCATTTCACCACCAGATAAAAGTTCCAACGTATTCACCCTAATCTTATTTCCACGACGGTTATGGGAGACATAAGTCGTGTTTCATTCATTCGTTTGTATGCACTGTTATAGCACACATATTTCATCGTTTTTGCTGCAATAATAAAATTTTTCGATCACAACCGTTTGAGTTGCGACTGCATATTCAACATGTTGGGATAAACATATTTCTGCTATTTCATTGTCTCGGCTTAGAGACAACGTTATTGCAAGCTATGATATTTATTCGAAGGGTGATCGAACAAAACATATAAAACTAGAGCAGCATTTTTAGTTTTTTCACGACCAAAGTCAAGGTTTGCCGAAACCTTTTTATTGTTTATTTACCAACCGATTATTTTTCAAACGATAACTTTTGGTTGGATGATTTATAAAAAAAATTTCAAAGACTTATTTTTAATATTTATAGACCTCTTGCGAAAGTAAAAAACCACCTCAATCTAAATTTCATGAGATATCACAAATTAAATCGTTTTTCAGATTCTGAATTCCAGCGCTTGGTTGGTGTACCTCGACCAGTTTTTAGTGAAAT
>NZ_VPEE01000030.1:0-33676 GCF_013417345.1 Acinetobacter sp. YH16032
CAAGCTGTGGCTGAATTTATTCAGGCTTAAGTTCAGAACAACTTAAACCTGAACTCAGGAAACATCACTTGTCACGGGTGACTCATCTTGACGCTTTGCCAGATTGCTCCACCAGTCTGGCTTTTTTATGCCCTAGAGTTCATACATTTATTCAGTAAATTTTAAGAAATAAAACCTAATCTCAGCGTAGTTAAATATTAGAACTGATCGCATGCGCTACACATCTATTATTCAGCAATGGAAAAAACCAACGATAAGCCTAGCACTATTCAATTTAATACTCTCGGTGTGGGCTGGTATTGGTTTAAATATTGCGTTCTACAAACAACTTACTTCACTCACACCTTATCAAGGTTATCAAGCAATTCTTTTTTTACTAGGCTCAACTGTTTTAATCACAGCCGCTTATTTTTTTATTTTCAATCTTATTCATTGGAGATCGAACGTAAAGATATTTGCAGGTATCTGGATTGTATTAGGCGGTATGTCCGCATATTTTGTAAATAATTTAGGCATTATTATCAATGCTGATCAGATTCAAAATATGATGCAAACCAATACGATGGAAGCACTTGATCTGTTAAATATAAGATTAGTTGTTTGGGTCCTATTTTTTATTTTGGTTCCTCTTTATTTTATTTATTGGGTGAATATCAAAAAATCAACGTTTTCTCATACCCTTTGCAGGAAAATGTTACACAGTGTAATCAGTTTAGTTTTAGTGTTAGGTTGCGCTTATTTATATTATGTTGACTATGCAGCTATTTTTAGAGAAAACAGAGAGTTGAAAGGGATGATCAGTCCTCAAAATGTCGTTGCAGCGTCCTTCAGTTATTATAAACATCTTCAACCTCCCAAAAATACGACTATTCACCCCTACGGACGTGATGCACACCAATTTATTCAAACGGCGACCCATCAAACTCCAAAACTGATGGTTTTAGTGATAGGAGAAACAGCACGTGCAGAAAGTTTTCAGTTGAATGGATATGATCGAGCCACAAATCCAGAATTACGCAAATTAAATATAATCAATTTTCTTAACGTCAGTTCCTGTGGTACTGCAACGGCGGTATCCGTACCTTGTTTATTTTCTGGTATGACTCGACAAGCATATACAGAAAAAGTCGCAAGACAACGGGAGAACTTACTCGATATTATTCAACGTGCGGGCTACAAAGTAACGTGGATCAATAACAATTCAGGATGCAAAGAGGTTTGTAATCGGGTTGAGCGTTATGAAATTCCCGAATCTATTCGTAAACAATGGTGCGATTCTAAGGGTGAATGTAAAGATGAAATATTGATTGCTAGCCTTAATGCCTATATTCAAGCCATTCCCAAAAATGATAAAACGCCAAGACTTATCGTACTCCATCAAATGGGAAGTCACGGCCCAGCTTACTATAAACGGTCCACTCATCAATACAGACCCTTTCAGCCGACCTGTAACACCAGCGCAATTCAAGGATGTAGTCAACAAGCTCTGATCAATACGTATGATAATTCAATTGTATATACAGACCATATTCTCGCTTCGACAATCAATTTATTAAACAAACAAACTCAATTTCAATCCGCTTTATGGTATTTATCAGATCATGGTGAATCCACGGGTGAACATGGAATGTATTTACATGGCGCCCCTTATCAAATTGCACCATCACAACAAACTCATGTTCCGATGATCATGTGGTTTTCAACAGCATGGCGAAAACATGAAGCGTCAACTGTACGATGCATTGAATCTCGGAAAAATGATGTACTAAGCCAAGACAATGTCTTTCACACCATGCTAAGTTTATTGAATATTCATACTACAACATTACAACGCGCATTAGACCTCAGCCAACAATGCAAACCTCAATTATAGAACAGAGCCTAATATGAATAAAATCCTGATGATTGAAGATGACTTTATGATTGCAGAGTCATCTCAAAAGTTGCTCCAATATCAATCATTTGAAGTAGTCTGGGTCAATAATGGCATCGATGGCTTAAAACAATTAAATCAACAAGCATTTGATTTAGTGCTGCTCGATCTTGGATTACCTATGATGGATGGCATGCAAGTACTCAAACATCTTCGCTCACTATTTCCTTCAATTCCTGTACTCATTATTTCAGCAAGAGATCAACTTCAGCAGCGTATCGACGGATTAAATCAAGGCGCTGATGATTATCTAGTAAAACCATACGAGTTTGAGGAGTTATTAGCGCGTATTCACGCCATACTCAGACGTGCATCTCAACAAAATACACCCCAGATAAAACAAATTTTAGAGTTTGGCGGACTCAGGTTAGATCTTGAACAACATATCGCGAGTTTTGAAAATCAGACGGTTGAGTTTTCAAACCGTGAGTGGGCTTTATTAATTCCACTCTTAACTTATCCAAATAAGATTTTTTCGAAGTCTAATCTTGAAGAAAAACTGTATGATATTGAAAATGAAATCAGCAGTAATACCATTGAAGTCTATATTCATCGCATACGCTCAAAATTAGGTAAAAATTTTATACGTAATGTGCGAGGATTAGGTTATCGGCTAGGTCAGCCTACACCATAAAACAAGAATTGATACATGACGCAACCCTACTCTTTACAAAAGCAACTTGTTGTATTTACCTCAATTTTTAGTGTGGTGATGGGATGTATATTGGTTTTTTCAGCCTATAGAACAGCTTTAGAGGAAACAAATGAAATACTTGATGCTCAGCTGAAAAATCTGGCAGAGCGCGTTGCAAAATTTAATCCAGATCCTGTAAAGAGTAAATTTTCACATTTAAAACAGTACCATGAAGAAGATTTATTTGTAGATGTTTGGGCCTATGACCAACAATCACATTTACATGAAAAGTTTAAACAGTTGGTTGAGCCAGTCGCTAAGTCAGGTTTTTATCATCACACTAATCATTATGGTAAATGGCATACCTATGTGATTCCATTGAAAACTGTTCAAGTTCAAGTGAGCCAACAAGACTCTGTTCGACAAGCTTTAGCCATAGAGCTCGCAATCAACATGTTTTTACCTTATTTAATCATTATGCCCTTCGCGATTTATGGCTTAGGTTTTATAATTAGAAGAAATTTTGCTCCATTTGAGCAATTTAAATCCGAATTAAGTACACGTAAACCAAATGAGCTGACCGTAATCGACCCTCAACAGTACCCTATTGAGCTAGTACCCAGCATTCAAGCGATCAATCAATTATTTCAAAGGATCTCTGATGCCCAACAAGAACAAAAACAATTTATTGCAGACGCCGCTCACGAATTAAGAACACCAATTACAGCATTAAATCTTCAAACTAAAATTTTACTCAAAGAGCTCCCCCATCACGAATCGTTAATCAAAATGAATAATGGTTTACACCGAACTCAGCATTTGGTCGGACAGCTTTTAAATCTCGCTCAACAAGATTCATTGAATGCCAGTAACGAGAAAAAAATGAGTATTCGGTTAGATGAACGTGCTTATCAATCTATTGAACAATTGATTCATTTAGCTTTAGCCAAAGAAATCGATTTAGGTATGGAACGTTATGAACACGTTCAAATTTTAAATTATTCATCTGCTATAGATTCAATATTAACCAACTTAATAGAGAATGCGATTAAATACACGCCTCCCAATGGCATCATTAATGTTTCGACATTTCAAGAGAATGATATAGCGATCATTCAAGTGGAAGATAGTGGCCCAGGAATTTCAGCAGATCTCTATGAACGTATTAAAAAAAGATTTTATCGAGTTGAGCAACATCAAGAAATTGGTAGTGGCTTAGGTTTATCAATTGTTGAAAAAGCGGTAGAACGTATGGGGGGCAATCTTATCTTTGATCGCAGCCCTCAATTAGGTGGTTTATTGGTGAGAGTGGAAATTAAACTACATTAATTGCTTAGGCTAATTTAGCCTTATCTTTTAGACTAAATATTACGACATTGAATATCCAAATCAACCAACCTGTCCAAAGATTATGACTAAAAAAATGTGCACCTCTAAGCATTTGCGTCCATCCCATAAACATTCCCAAGAGAATTGCACTCAATAAGTAAAATTGAGCTAATTGTGTTTTTTTGTTCCTGAACACAAAATACCCACTCAATAATGCAAAACCTGCAGAAGCATGACCTCCAGGAAAACAATGCCCAACTTTACTACTGAGACTCCAGACAATTGTCATTCCCTGAGGTTGAGCTGCATCCCATGGACACATCAAGTTCGACTGTGATTTGAACAACGCTATTAAAATAATTGAAATTAAAGCAACTGCAAAAATTGTGATGTAATTTTTAGAGGTTTCCAAACGTTGATTTCTCGATTTGGGATAAGCGACCATGACTGCATATATCAGCATACTGCAGTACATCGCGATTAGCACATATTTAACCCATTGATGCCCAACTACACTTGACCAAAATGCATCTTTTAAATAGAACACTCCTTTTGAATTTAAGCCTAATTGAATCAATTTCATGTCGACAGCACCATGTACTGGAAATAGATTGACCAAAATGAAATAGCTCAAGATTAAGGCGATACATTGTTTGCGATAGAAAAAACTCATACGAATTCATCGAATAAAAATGTATTTAAATCAATCAGGCTTAAAATTTTCTGAACGATTTGACATCAAATAGACTTTTATACTGCATAACGATATGCTTAAACCAACCTGAGTTGGGTTTTAAAAATAAAAAAGTGTTAAGGATAACCACGATGCAAACTCAAGAATTACTTATTCCGAATGGCAACTATCAAATCCAAGCTGATTTTTATATGCCAGAGCCGATCACAAAAGATTCTAGTATCATCATTATGGCTCATGGCTTAGGTGGAGAAAAAAGCTGTGGCTTAAACTCTTTCGCTGAAGCTTATGCAGAATTGGGATATAACGTATGCGTATTTGATCATTCTGGTTTTGGATTAAGCAGTGGTCCTGTTCAGCATCTTGTCGATAAAAATAGTCAACTTCAGGATTGGAACGTCGTTATCGACTATATTCAAACCCGATTCTACATCCCGAAAAAAAATATCATTTTATGGGGGTATTCGTTCAGTGGTGCGCATGTTCTAACATTAGCAAGTGAACACACCTTTAAAGCAGTGATCTCTAATTTTCCACACGTTGATGGTTTAGCGAGCTTGACGCTGTATCCTAAAAAATATTTATTGCCTGCAACCATGATTGCATTACAAGATTTAGCCCTAGCAAAAATAGGTAGAGTAAAAACCATGCCTGTAGTTGCAAAAGATCGGTTTGCTATTTTGGCGGGTGAAGATTGCTATGATGCCTATTATCGACTGATCCCAGACGGGATACATTGGAAAAATGCTGTACCAGCTCGAATCGTTGCAACTATTGGTTTATACCGACCAACAATGATCGTTCATAAAATTCAATGCCCTGTTTTTGTGTCAGGTGCGGAACTAGATTCACTTATTCCTATCAAAGCAACACGTAAACTCACACAAAAACTAAAACAAGGTGAATATCGTGAGTTCGTCTGCGGTCACTTCGATCTATTCCATTCGCCCGTTTTTGATCAACTCATCGCAGCGCATCAACATTTTTTGGAAAAACTAAAATAAACTTTTAAAGTTGGTAGTTATATCCCTTACTGCTTAAGTAAAATTCACTGATGAAATGGCATTCTTTTAGAATGTCATCAGTGACTTGTTGATGCTGATAGTAGCTGTGTTTCATTAATGCAAAAACCATTTCAACCAAATACACCGCTTCCTCTTTTCTATTCAATTTCAGCGGATGTACTTTCTGCTCAAATACCGCTTGTAAATCATGAGCAATCTTCTCAATGACGATTTCCTGTAAATTAAAACCATCAACATGTACTGGCCCACCCAAAATCAAAATACTTGCAGCAGGATTTGAATTGTAGAACTCAGCCACCTTAGAAATTAGATCAAAACAAATATCACGTGTTGACCAAGTTTGATAGCACTCATTTTTAAACAAAACATAGGCCTGCAGTTCATCTAAATAACGTTTCACCAATATGCTGAACAAATGATTAACTGTTGGAAAGTATTGATAAATCGTAATCTTAGGAAGATCGGACTGTGCTGCAATTTCGGGAATAGTACAGTGATTGATGCCTTGTTCTTCTAATATTTTCTTTGTTGTTTCTAGTACAAGTTCTAACCTTGCTTTACTTCTTTTTTGTACAGGAAGCTTAATTTCATCAAAAAGCATTTAAACAAATCCCCTGTCTTGCTGTTTAAAAATAAATCGATTATAGTCATAAAACCAACTATAGTTGGTTATGAATAAAAAGAACATCATTCAAGGATATGAATATGAACACAGTCTGTATCATTGGTGCAGGTCCGTCAGGAATTACGGCTGCTAAAAATTGTCAACAAAATGGTATTGCATACGATATCTTCGAGAAAAATGACAAAGTCGGTGGGAATTGGGTGTTTAATTCTAAAACTGGTCATTCTTCAGTCTATGAGAATACACACATTATTAGCTCGCGTACAATGTCTGAATATGAAGATTATCCAATGCCAGACAGTTACCCTGATTATCCACGACATGATCATCTACAGCAGTATTTTGAAAATTATGCCAAACATTTTGGTGTATATGACAAGATTAAATTTCATCACACTATTAACCATATTCATAAAAATGAAAATAAAAAATGGGTGGTGGATTACACCGATGATCAAGGTAAAGAACAACAGAAAATATATGACTATTTAATGGTTGCAAATGGTCATCACTGGAAACCGAAATACCCTGAGTATGAAGGTGAATTTACTGGCAAGTGGATGCATTCACATGATTTTAAAGGTGTAAATGACGACTGGCGTGGAAAGAAAATTTTAGTCATTGGTGCAGGTAATTCAGGCTGTGATGTTGCCGTAGAATCAGCACGTGTCTCAAAAGATGTGTATATATCGATGCGCAGTCCACAATGGTTTGTTCCAAAATTTATGTTTGGACATCCCGCAGACATACTCGTCAAGTCAATGGAAAAACTTCCGCCCAAAATGCGCCAAAAAATTCTGACCAAATTGGTAAAAGCATTCAGTGGAAATTACGCAGATTTTGGCTTGCCTGTAAATGACAAACCGATGCTGACACAACATCCAACGGCGAACTCTGACTTCATTGACTATGTGCGTCACGGTAAAATCAAACCAAAACCAGCGATCAAGCGTCTCAATGGTAAAATTGTAGAATTCGTCGATGGTACTCAACAAGAGTTTGATATTATTTGTTGTTGTACTGGTTTCTGGACCGTCTTCCCTTTCTTCGATAAAGATTTTATAGATTTCCAACATGCTGAAAAATTACCGCTTTACCGTAAAATGATGCATGCCGAACATGACAATCTTTATTTCATTGGTTTATTCCAACCATTAGGTTGTATTTGGCCAATTTCAGATCATCAAGCCAATTTGGCATGTCAGGAAATCTTAGGAAAATATAAACGTCCTGCTGATATGAAAAAAGCGATTCAGCATGAGTTAGATCATCCGCATTACAACTTTGAAGGCGGTCAACGTCATGCAGCAGAGGTTGACTATAATGACTTCCGCGCTGAACTCGTGTCAGACCTTAAAACTGCTGGTGTCATCATTCCAGAGCGTAAACCTTTGGTTTCAATCCGTAAATTAGTTGGTTCTTTACTGACTGCATAATTTAGTGTATTTCTAGGTCATCAGTGAGTGTTACGTTAATCGTGAGCACTCACCTTACATAAGTATAATCAACTCAAAATAACAACTTAAATGATCAATAGCAGGAGCTTTGCATGCACGGACGTATGATGTTTCAACCTTTATTAATCAGCAGTTTACTAGAACATGCTGCTGAATTTCATAAAGACACCCTGATCGTTTCAAAAAACACCGATGGCACACTTTACGAAACCAATTGGGGCGATGTATCGGATAATGCTAAACGTGGTGCAAAGGCATTAAATGAACTTAAACTCATTCACGGCGATTGTATTGCAACATTAGCTTGGAACAATCATCGTCATTTAGAGGCTTGGTATGCTATTTCTGGTAGTGGTTTAATCTGTCACACCATTAACCCAAGATTATTTCCAGAACAACTGATTTTCATTATTAATGATGCACAAGATAAAGCGATTATTTTTGATAAAACATTCCTACCTTTGATTACAGGAATAAAAGCACATATTCCACTGGTGCAACATTTCATCTGCTTAGATGCACCTGATGAAAAGATTCGTCAATCCTTACCCGAAGTCTTGTTCTACGATGATTTAATTGCGGGTCAAACTGCAGAATATACATGGCCTGAATTTGATGAAACCACTGCTAGTTCACTATGTTATACCTCTGGAACAACAGGCAATCCTAAAGGTGCTCTCTATTCTCATCGCTCAACTGTTCTTCACAGTTTAGCGGCCAGCTTACCTGACTCACTCAATCTATCAGCCAAAGATATTATTTTACCTGTAGTTCCGATGTTTCACGTTCATGCATGGGGAACACCTTATGCCGCAGCGATGGTAGGTGCTTCAATTATATTACCAGGGCCGGGTCTTGATGGTGAGAGTCTAGTTAAACTCATTGATCAATATGAAGTGACTGTTGCACTTGGTGTTCCTACCATTTGGCAAAGCTTGTTGATTGCTGCAAAAGCAATGAACAGTTCACTGACCTCTTTAAAACGTAATGTCATTGGTGGCTCGGCTTGCCCACCAAGCATGTTAGCGACATTCCGTGATGTATATGATTGTGAAACCATTCATGCATGGGGGATGACTGAAGCTAGTCCACTTGGCACTGCCAATCAATTCAAAGCCAAACATAAACAACTTTCTCAGGATCAACAAGCAAATCTACGTCTTTCCCAAGGTCGCCCGCCGTTTGGAGTCAGGATTCGTTTAGTGTCTGAAGAAAGAGGAACCGATCTTGTTCCACATGATGGTGAGACTATTGGTAATTTACAAATCAAAGGACATTGGATTGTTGACAAATACTTTGGTCAGTCCGACTCACCATTGACCAGTGATGGATGGTTTGATACTGGAGATATTGCGTCTATAGATGCTGATGGCTATCTGCATATTAGTGATCGTGCCAAAGACTTGATTAAATCTGGTGGAGAATGGATATCTTCTGTAGATCTTGAAAATATCGCAATGGGTCACCCAGAAATTGCGATGGCTGCGGTCATCGCAGCACAACATCCAAAGTGGGATGAAAGACCTGTCTTAATCGCTGTTAAACATCCTGATAGCCAAATCACTGAACAACAACTCATTGATTACTATGCTGATAAAATTGCTAGATGGCAAACTCCAGATAAAGTGATTTTTGTCGATGCCATACCGCTTAGCGGCACTGGAAAAATGCTAAAAAGAAAACTTCGCGAAGAATATGGACATGTATTAATGTGAGTTCAGGTTAATTTCTCAACTCACTCATACTAACTAAATAAAGCTGTAACTGTACATCAGTTACAGCTTTATATTTGAGCCGTTACGAATAATTAAATTAGCAGTATCACGACCTGACAGATATGCACCATGCACAGTGCCTGCATAATCGGTATGACAATGTTCACCTGCAAAATATACTTGCGCTGGATGCTCTTTTTTAAAGATCTCTACATCATCTTTAGTATGTTCAACTTTTGGAAAACTAAATGAACCTAAACTAAACGGATCACTCCCCCAGCGGGTAATTATGATGTTCTGAATTTCATTGGAGTGCATGCAAATCTTCAATATTTTCTTGATATATTCATGCACCTGTTGCTCCGTTGCTTGATCAACCCATTCTGACTTTGTACCTCCCACGAGAAGGAGATAAGTCGGTTTATTATATAAACGACTAAAATCTAAAATACTATACAGCTCACGCTCATCCCAACAAAATGCCGTATTGTGTTTAAGTGCATTCCCATTAAATTCTAGAGCTTTTGAAAATTGTATAAATATTTTATTGAAAGATCCAAAACCCAGCTTTTGAATCGATCGGACTAATCCACTAGGCAAAGGCGGCTCAAACTTAATTTTATCTTGCTTTAAAATACCGAGTGGAACTGTCACCACAACTTGAGAACCTATGTAAAGCTGTCCACATGCTGTTTTTATCTGCACTTGATGAGAGTCATGATCGATTTCAACAATATCTGCATTCGTAAGAATCTCTAAATCAGTAGCCAGAACTTTAACAATCTGTTCATAACCTTTTGGAAATATCACCTCATCGCCTGAGAAGTAGCCTTCAAAATCCATAAAATTATGGGCTAATTGCTCTAAATCAGTCGCAAAAGGATCATTGGCAAGCCTTGAGTAATACTGCTTAATTTTTTGTGTGATGACGTCTCGATCAAAATAATGAAGTTGAAAACGTATCTTTCCTAAAACATTCTCAAGTTGCTCAAAAGCGGAGATATCCTGCTCTTTTGATTTATTTTGAAAAACCTTCTGAACATCACGAAGGCATTTTTCAAATTCTAAGCTCTCTTGTTCGGTAAATGGCTGACCATTGGCATGAAAATAATCCACTTGATCATAATTAAAAACTTGAGTACTTATCCGATTGGACTCTGCAATTTTCCATATCGGATTATTATCAATACCATGTATCCATGATGCACCAAGGTCAAAACAATGACCATCAATGTTTTGTGTATGTATTCTCCCACCTATACGATCACGTGCTTCTAAAACAACAACATTAAATCCTGCTGATTTTAAATGCTGAGCACAACTTAATCCTGCAACACCAGCGCCGATAATATAAATAGGATGATTAAAGTCGTTCATTCATTTTTTTATTAGAAAAAATTCGCTTAAAGATATCGCGTTCAAAACTGTGAAAATAGTCGTGTGATGTAATAAATTTAAAATGATTGGTAACTTAAGAAGAGTTTAAAATTGTTTGAATCGAATAAATCACAAAAAAACGGCCATGAAGACCGTTTTTTTAGAATGCTTTGACTTTCTCATTAATCTGCTGATATATCTTCGAATAAAACTGAAGATAAATAGCGCTCTCCAGCATCAGGTAAAATCACCACTATGGTTTTACCTGCATTTTCAGGACGTTGAGCAAGTTCATGAGCGGCCGCTAATGCTGCACCACTTGAAATACCCACAAAAATCCCTTCTTTGATTGCAGATTGACGAGCAAAATCAATTGCTGTTTGATTTTCAACCGCGATAACTTCATCCACCAAATCTAAATCTAGGTTTTTAGGAATAAAGTTTGCACCAATGCCTTGGATTTTATGTGGTCCCGGAGTCAGTGTTTCGCCACGCTTCGCTTGTCCAATAATTGGTGAGTCTGCTGGTTCAACTGCAACTGAGTAAAGGGCTTGATTTTTAACTTTCTCAAAATAACGCGAAATACCAGAGATCGTACCTCCCGTACCTACACCAGCCACTAAAATATCAACCTTACCACCCGTTGCTTCAAAAATTTCAGGTCCAGTTGTAGTTTCATGAATGGCAGGATTTGCTGGGTTTTCAAATTGCTGAGGTAAATAATAAAGCTCTGGGTTCTCAGCAACTAAACGTTCTGCTTCTTGAACAGCACCATTCATCCCTTTAGCTGGATCGGTTAATACTAAATGAGCACCCAATGCTTTGAGTACTTTACGGCGCTCGATACTCATACTTGCAGGCATAGTCAGTGTGATGTCATAACCTTTAGCAGCAGCAACAAAAGCTAGCGCAATCCCTGTATTACCACTCGTCGGTTCAACAATATGCATGCCTGCTTTAAGCACACCACGTTGTTCTGCATCTGCAATCAAAGCAGCACCAACACGGCATTTTACTGAAAATGCTGGGTTACGTGCTTCGACTTTGGCAAGAACTGTAGCCCCACCCTGTATTACACGATTAATGCGAATAAGCGGTGTATTACCAATCGCTTCAGCGTTATTACTGTATACCGCGATTCCACGATTAGAAGTTTGTGGAAATTGAGTCTCTGTGGTCATGAACAATCCTTATATTCATAAAACAATACTTTTATCATAATCCTTTTTCATTTTAGATATATAACCATTTGTAGGATTTTCATATAAGATAAAATGAATAGGTTATTCTAAATATGAAATTATCACTTTACTGCTTTTAATCCATAAAAATTAGACATTTGACAAAAAGCTCTTAAATTTTGATAACCAGCCTGAAAGTATAGATTCTTCATCTCTTTCACTGTCATTAAATTAAAGTCATCATGTATTCTTTCCAACATGACCTGACTTTGTTTTTCACTTAATCCTATTTTTGTCACCAAATTTTTTAATACTAACTGATCATTTGGTTCTTCGAATTGCATCAGATCGAAACTCAGAACCACACCATCTTGTTTCAAAGCATGGTAAATATCACCTAAAAAACTCTTTTTGTATGCATGTGAAACAAAATGAAAAACCAAAATACTCAATACTGCATCAAAATTTTCAGGATATTTCTGGAGCACCGTCGTGTCACCTTGCAGAATTATGACTCGGTGCATTTGCTGCTTAAACTGAACGATCTGTTTTGTTTTTTCAAGCATCGCTGACGATGGATCAAACACAACAAACTCCGCCTTAGGAAAATGATCTAATAAATAATTCAGTTCAAACCCTGTTCCGCACCCGACAATGGCAATTTTAGCTTCTTCTTTGAGATGAGTTTCAAGTAGCGCCAGTATATGTAGATGCATGAGTTCATATCCTGGTATCAGCTGTCTGATATGCACATCGTAGTTTTCTACGATTTTTGGGTGATCAAAATTCTTTGCCATCTCACTCTTCGACTATTTTTAAAATTAAGCCGAGCTTAGTGAACTAAGTTCGGCTTTGTTATTTTCTGCTTAAAGTTAAAAATATCACTCAATGACGATTAAGCACTCTCATCAAAAATATTGAGTTGCTCACGCATATATTCTTGGAGTTTAAACTTCTGAGCCTTACCAGAAGCAGTCATTGGGAACTCTTTAAGAAAATGTACATATCGTGGCACTTTATTATGTGAGATATTGGCTTTGCAGTAATCTTTGATCACTTGTTCAGAACATTCATGTCCTTCATGCAAAATAATACAAGCACATAACTCTTCGCCATATTTCGGGTCAGGAAGCCCAATCACTTGAACATCGCTAACAGCCGGATGTTTATATAAGAAGTCTTCAATCTCTTTAGGGAATAAATTCTCACCTCCCCGAATCACAACATCTTTAATGCGACCTTTGATTTTGATAAAGCCTTCATCATCCATTTCAGCGATATCACCGGTATGCATCCATTTTGCGACATCTACGACTTCTCGGGTTTTTTCTTCTTCATCCCAATAGCCCAGCATGACTGAGTATCCTCGTACACACAACTCTCCGAGTTTGCCACGAGGCACTACTTTACCGTGTTCATCGACTATTTTAATTTCGATATGTGGATGAACTCGACCAACAGTGCTCACTCGTTGTTCTAGCGAATCTGTGATCGAACTTTGTGCGCTTACTGGCGCTGTTTCAGTCATGCCATAACAAATCGTGATATCTCGCATATGCATACGCTCAATGACGCGCTTCATGATTTCTTTTGGACATGGACTGCCAGCCATAATGCCAGTACGCAATGTAGTCAAATCAAATTCGTCAAATTGCTCATGATCAAGCATGGCAATAAACATGGTAGGCACACCATATGCCGCGGTACATTTCTCTTGTTCAATCGCTTTAAGACTATCAAGAGGATTAAATACAGCTGATGGATAGATCATGGTTGATCCATGTGTAATACAGGCGAGATTACCCATCACCATACCAAAGCAATGAAATAACGGTACAGAAATACAAACTCGATCTTGAGAAGTCAGTTTGATTGCCTCTCCCACAAAATACCCGTTATTCAGAATATTATTGTGTGTCAGCATGGTCCCTTTGGGGCTACCTGTCGTTCCAGAGGTAAACTGGATATTGATGGTTTCATCGAATTGAAGACCAGATGCTATCTCATTAAGTTGATCTAACTGCTCGGAAGTCGGTTCAACCAATAAATCACTAAAGCGATAAAACCCAGTATGTTGTTGATCATCTATTTTGATCAAATACTTTAAATGCGGTAATTTTTCAGCATTTAAAACGCCATTGGTCGTATGCAAAATTTCTGGTGCAATTTGCGTCAAAATTTCTTGATAATTGGTCGTCTTAAAGGTCGATGCAATGATCAATCCTTTGCAAGATACTCGATTGAGTACGTATTCTAGCTCGTAGCTTTTATACGCAGGATTTAAGTTGACCAAAATAATTCCAGCCTTGAAGGCTGCAAATTGTGCGATCGTCCATTCCACACAATTAGGGGACCAAATTGCTAGACGATCTCCCTTTTCTAAACCGATTTTTAATAAACTACATGCAAAAGCATTTACTTTCTCTTGTAACTGCTGATAGGTCAAACGTACATTTTGATGCACACTGACCACAGCATCCTGATCGGCATATTGTAGGCATGCTTGATCAAATTTATGGCCTATGGTCATACCCAATAAGGGTTGCTCACTGGTGCCATAGGCATAACTGAGTCGTAATTGCGTCATTGAATCATACTCCTTGATTCTATTTTCTTATATCAATCCAATATTTCGTTATTAATTACGCGATTACTCGTTTAAACATGACATCCTTTTGTGTGAATTAAATTAATTTTCCTCCTTTGCCTTAACTGCATTGACACAAAAGTCTGCAATTTGCTTAACGAAATAACCTTTATAACCGTCATCAAACATCACATTACGCGATGGATTTAAAGGTTCAATCACAACGAATGTCATCGCACCAACCACGCATAATGCAGCTGTATTTAAATCTTCAAATTCGAACTCACCATTGACCTTTCCTTCGGCAAGAATCTCCTTAATGGATTGTTTTATCAGTTGCTTACTTCTAAAACGTTCATGCTCAATCGTTGGGTCTACGGGCTCAAACATGAGTGAATATGCAAGTTGAGGGCTATTCAAAGCACGTTTTACGAAAGCAGTGACGGCCTTTGTCAACTTCTCAGTCGAAGTCCAATCATTTTTTGCAATCTGATTCAGAATATCGACCTCACCTTTGATGGCCTGTGAAAGCACTTCAATCAAAATCTGATTTTTGTTCTCAAAATAGCGATAGACCAAACCACTCGAGACACCAGATTTATCTGCAATCGCTTGCACTTGTGCATCTTTAAAACCACCACCCGCAATAAGTTTGCGCGCGGATTGCAGTATCGATTGACGATTTTGCTCCATACGCTCTTGCATCAAAGTGGATCTTTTATAACTCATAATTGTTCACCCAATCAACTAAAATGAATTATAAATCATTTTCTGAATCTATATTCACTTTTTTGAAAAATAACTGTATTGTATTTCTCAAGCAAGGACAAAATGCTTCACTGGAAATAAAAATTAAATTTTAGGATGAATGAAAATGAATTTACAGAGTATCGACTTTGGACTAGACGAAACACTAATCGCTTTACGTGATTCTGTAGCTGCATTCTGTGCAAAGGAAATCGCACCTATTGCTCAACAAGTTGATCAAGACAACTTATTTCCAGCTCACTTATGGAAAAAATTTGGTGATATGGGGTTACTTGGACTTACCGTGAGTGAAGAATACGGTGGTGTCAATCTGGGTTATTTGGCTCATATCATTGTCATGCAGGAAATTTCACGAGCATCTGCTTCCATTGGACTTTCATACGGGGCACATTCAAATCTTTGTGTGAATCAAATTAACCGTAATGGTAGCGAAGAACAAAAACAAAAATATCTTCCTAAATTAATTTCTGGCGAATATGTCGGTGCTTTGGCAATGTCTGAACCAAATGCGGGTTCAGATGTCGTTAGTATGAAATTACGTGCTGAAGAGCATGGTGATCACTTTGTACTTAATGGCTCAAAAATGTGGATTACCAATGGTGGAGATGCTGACGTGCTGGTGGTTTACGCCAAAACTGACATCAATGCTGGTGCCAAAGGCATGACTGCTTTCATTATTGAAAAAGGCATGGAAGGCTTTAGTCATGGGAGTCACTTAGACAAACTCGGAATGCGTGGTTCAAATACTTATCCCCTGTTCTTTGACAATGTCAAAGTGCCTAAAGAAAACGTCATGGGTGGTGTGGGTAACGGTACAAAAGTGCTCATGAGTGGATTAGATTACGAGCGTGCAGTTCTCAGTGGTGGACCACTAGGCATTATGGATGCATGTTTAGATGTGGTCATCCCATACATTCATGAACGTAAGCAATTCGGTCAATGTTTAGGTGAATTCCAACTCATGCAAGGCAAAATTGCGGATATGTATTCTACATGGTTGGCAAGCAAGGCTTTGGTTTATGCCGTGGGTGCAGCATGTGATAAAGCTGATCATGATCGTGGTTTACGTAAAGATGCAGCAAGTGCCATTCTCTACTCAGCTGAAAAAGCAACGTGGATGGCTGGTGAAGCAATTCAAACCCTTGGGGGCAATGGTTATATCAATGATTACAGCACAGGTCGATTGTGGCGTGATGCCAAACTCTATGAAATCGGTGCAGGAACTTCTGAAATTCGACGCATGTTAATTGGTCGTGAATTATTCAACGAAACCAAATAATTCAAGTTAATACAAGGAAGTCATTGATGAACGAAATTAAAAGTAAAATCAATCCACGTAGTGAAGAGTTTAAAATCAATCAAGCTGCAATGGTTGAATTGGTCGCAGACTTAAAAAAACAAGCTCAAACCATTGCCTTAGGTGGTGGAGAAAAAGCACGTCAGAAGCATTTAGCACGTGGAAAACTATTACCGCGTGAGCGCATTGATCAACTCATTGATGCAGGAACTGCCTTTCTTGAAATTGGTCAACTCGCTGCTTATCAAGTTTATGCTGACGATGTACCAGCCGCAGGTGTGGTTGCAGGTATTGGTCAAGTGCATGGTGTGACATGCATGATCGTTGCCAATGATGCAACAGTTAAAGGAGGTACATATTATCCTTTAACTGTAAAAAAACATTTACGTGCGCAAGAAATTGCTGAACAAAATCATCTTCCTTGTATTTATATGGTCGACTCAGGCGGTGCATTTCTGCCAATGCAGGATGAAGTATTCCCTGATCGCGATCATTTTGGACGAATTTTTTACAACCAAGCACGCATGTCGAGTAAAGGTATTGCACAAATAGCCGTGGTTATGGGGAGTTGTACTGCGGGTGGCGCATATGTCCCTGCCATGTCCGATGAAACAATTATTGTCCGCAATCAAGGTACGATTTTCCTCGGTGGTCCACCTTTGGTAAAAGCTGCAACAGGTGAAGTGGTGACTGCTGAAGACCTTGGTGGTGGCGATGTTCATACCCGTTTATCTGGTGTCGCAGATCATCTTGCAGAAAGTGATGAACATGCGATTCAAATTGCACGCAATATTGTTCAAAACCTAAATATCGAACCGAAAGCATTGAAGACCGAAATTGAAGAACCACTTTATAGTGCTGAGGAACTCTATGGTGTCATTCCGAGTGACTCACGCAAGCCCTTTGACATCCGTGAAGTGATTGCACGTATCGTGGATGGTTCAAGACTTGATGAGTTTAAAGCTCGTTTTGGTACAACCTTAATTACAGGTTTTGCATCTATCTACGGCATGAAGGTCGGAATCATTGCCAATAACGGAATTTTATTTTCAGAGTCTGCACAGAAAGGCGCGCATTTCATCGAATTATGTACGCAACGCAATATTCCACTGCTCTTTATCCAAAACATCACAGGCTTCATGGTCGGTCGCCAATATGAAAATGAAGGTATTGCCAAAAATGGAGCCAAATTGGTCATGGCAGTAGCGACCGCAAATGTTCCTAAAATCACCTTGGTGGTCGGTGGTTCTTTTGGTGCAGGCAACTATGGAATGTGCGGTCGAGCATATTCTCCTCGCTTCTTATGGACTTGGCCGAATTCACGTATTTCCGTGATGGGCGGTGAACAAGCTGCTAGTGTTCTCTCCACGATTAAGCGTGATCAAATTGAGCAACGTGGTGAAACTTGGTCAGCTGAAGAAGAAGATCAATTCAAACAACCTTATCGTGATCAATTTGAAAAGCAAGGACACCCTTATTATGCATCTGCACGGTTGTGGGATGACGGTGTGATTGATCCAGCAGAATCACGTCATGTCTTAGGTCTGAGTTTGGCTGCTGCATTGAATGCACCCATTGAACCAACTCAGTTCGGCGTGTTCCGCATGTAAGGAGAAAATGAGATGAGTTATGAATTTTTACAGCTTGAAATTGAACGCCAAGTTGCGACCGTATGGATTAATCGTGCTGAATTACACAATGCATTCAATACACAAGTGATAGAAGAGCTGAATCACTGTTTCACAACATTAAATGCTGATGATAACGTTCGAGTTGTCGTTTTGGCAGGTCGTGGTAAAAGCTTTTCAGCAGGCGCGGACCTTAATTGGATGAAGCAAGCAGGTCAAGCATCAAAAGTGGAAAATGAAGAAGATGCTTTGAAACTTGCCAAAATGTTACAAAGTTTAGCCACGCTGAAACAACCGACTATCGCACGTGTCCATGGTATTGCATTTGGCGGCGGTATGGGGCTTGCTTCAGCATGCGATATTTGTGTGGCTACCACTGATGCTAAGTTTGCCACTTCAGAAGTGAGATTAGGTTTAGCACCTTCAACGATTAGTCCATACGTGATCCGTGCCATCGGTGCTCGTCAAGCATCTCGATACTTTCTCACGGCTGAACGTATTTCTGCAGAGCAAGCAAAGCATATTGGTCTCGTCCATGAAGTTTGTCAGCCAGAACAGTTGGATGCTACCGTATCGGAAATCATTGATGCAATTTTGCTTGGTGGTCCTGAAGCTCAAGCTGCATCAAAGTCTTTGATTCGTTTAGTTGATCATCAAGAAGTCACAGAAGATTTACTGATTCAAACCGCTCAACACATTGCGCACGTACGTCAAGGTGATGAAGCCAAAAATGGCTTAACTGCTTTTTTAAATAAACAAAGCCCAGCATGGATTCAAGCAACGGCAGAACAATAAAAAGGGATTCTATATGTTTAAAAAAATTCTCATTGCAAACCGTGGCGAAATTGCATGTCGTGTGATTCGTAGTGCACAAAAATTAGGTATCGCAACGGTTGCAGTTTACTCAGATGCAGATACCCAAGCGCAGCATGTCAAATTAGCGGATGAAGCTATTTATATTGGTGAATCCCCTGCTGCACAAAGTTATTTACAAGCAGATCGTATTATTCAAGCTGCACTTAAAACAGGGGCTGAAGCCATCCATCCAGGTTATGGTTTCCTATCTGAAAATGATCAATTTGCGGAAGCTTGTGAAAAAAACAACATCACCTTTATAGGGCCTCCAGTGGCTGCCATCTTAGCCATGGGTTTAAAGGCAACATCTAAAGCATTAATGGAAAAAGCAGGTGTACCTCTCACCCCCGGGTATCATGGTAGCAATCAAGATGCAGATTTCTTAAAACAACAAGCTGATCAGATTGGCTATCCTGTACTGATTAAAGCCAGTGCAGGTGGTGGTGGTAAAGGCATGCGCTTAGTTGAGCGTGCTGAAGACTTTCTTCCTGCACTGAACTCATGCAAAAGTGAAGCGAAATCAAGCTTTGGCAATGATGACGTTCTAATTGAACGTTATGTTGTCAATCCTCGTCATATTGAAGTGCAAGTTTTTGGTGACAAACATGGCAATTATGTTCACCTCTTTGAACGTGATTGCTCTGTGCAGCGCCGTCACCAAAAAGTCCTAGAGGAAGCCCCAGCCCCTAAAATGGCCGAAGTTAAACTCGAAGCGATGCGTGAAGCTGCGATTAATGCTGCCCGAGCAGTAGACTATGTCGGTGCTGGAACGGTTGAGTTCATTGTTGAGCAAGATGGTACAGCTTACTTCATGGAAATGAACACTCGCCTTCAAGTTGAACACCCTGTGACGGAAATGATCACAGGACAAGATTTGGTTGAATGGCAATTACGTGTTGCTTATGGTGAACCTTTGCCAAAACAACAGTCTGAATTAAAAATTCATGGCCATGCACTTGAAGCTCGTGTTTATGCAGAAGAGCCAGAGAAAGGATTTCTCCCAGCAATTGGAAAAATTAATTATCTTCATTATCCGACTCAAAATGAATGTGTCCGTGTTGATAGTGGCATTGTGCAAGGTGATGAGATCACAACGTTCTATGATCCAATGATTGCTAAACTCATCGTATGGGGAGAAAATCGTGAAGCAGCACTCGTCCAAATGCATCATGCTTTGAGCCACTTTCATGTCGAAGGCTTAGGCAACAATATTGCATTTTTAGATCGCTTAGTGGCATGTGACTCTTTCAAAAATGCCAACCTAGATACTAATTTAATTCAACGCGAAGATGAGTTCCTATTTAAAACCACTACTCCTTCTTCGTCTGAAACAATTGTCACAGCAGCATTTATTGAACTGCATTCTCAGTTAAATGAATCCAAGCGTACAAGCCATCCAGTTTGGAAAGCAAAACCCCTGTGGAGAAGTAATGTTGATGCGCGTACACCGATAAAACTTGAACATCTCGGACAAACGTATCAAGTTGAATTTATCTCAACTTCACAAGGGTTCGAAGCACAGCTTGATGGCGAAAGCTACGCTATCTCAGGTCAGTTGCTCAATGAAAATCTCATGGCAATCTATACCTCTTTTGGTCAAGAGAAAATCAGTTTTAAAAAAACCAATGATGCGGTCACCCTCTTTAAAAATGGGCAGACTTTTAAATTTGAACTCATCAAAGCTAATTTTAATACAGATGATCAATCCTCATCTGACTCAAATCTAAAAGCGCCAATGCCGGGTGCAGTGACACAAGTATTTGTTTCAGCAAATCAACGTGTAAAAAAAGATGACGTGTTATTAACGTTAGAAGCAATGAAAATGGAATACGCTATACGTGCACCATTTGATGGTGTCGTAGTCGCAGCTTATTTCCAACAAGGTGATCAAGTGAAAGCTGGTGATGAGCTGGTTGAGTTTCAAGCTGCTGAGGAGAATGCGGCATGATGAAAACAACCAATCAAACCACATCAAATCACGATAATTTTGTGAAAATCGTTGAAGTTGGACCTCGTGACGGTCTTCAGAATGAAAAAACACCCTTAACATTCGAAGACAGACGCAATCTTATTCTTGATTTGATGAAAACTGGTTTGAAGAATATCGAAGTCGGTTCTTGTGTATCTGCAAAGTGGGTACCTCAAATGGCAGAAAGTGATCAACTCTATGCCAGCCTACCACATGATGAAGATATCCAGTTCAGCTTACTCACACCAAACCTTAAGGGATTTGAGTCAGCTTTAGCTGTAGGTTGTAAAGAAGTTGCGGTTTTCACCGCTGCTTCTGAAAGTTTCACTCAAAAGAATATAAATTGTTCAATTGAGGAAAGTTTTGAGAAGTTTGCTGATGTATTACAGCTTGCTCAACAACATGATATTAAAGTACGCGGATACGTTTCATGTATCGTCGACTGCCCTTATGAAGGTCCAATTGATCCATCTAAGGTTGCTGAAGTCAGTGCAAAGTTAATTGATCTAGGTTGCTACGAAGTATCCTTGGGTGAAACCATCGGCACAGCTACACCTGATCGAGTTGCCAAAGTTTGGAATGCATGTTTTGAACGAATTGAACCACAACTTTTAGCTGGTCATTTTCACAATACCTACGGCATGGCAATTGCCAATATCTATCAATCACTGACACAAGGCATCCGCATATTTGACTCATCGATTGCAGGACTTGGCGGTTGTCCTTATGCCAAAGGTGCTTCGGGTAATGTATCCACTGAAGACTTATTTTATCTCTTGTCCAATATGGGCTATGAAACTGGCATTGACCTAGATGCCCTGATGCTTGCGAGTCGTAACATTAGTCAAGTTTTGCAACGAAACAATCCATCTAACTATGCCAATGCGTATTGGCAAAAAAAATGTGCTTAGTACGTATCAGCATTATGAAATGATGAAGATCGGAAGCTGATTCAGGATGAACAAAATAAAAATACAATGAGGTGTTCAATGACGAACAAAGTGTATGAAAGTGCTGAAAGTGCACTGAACGATATCATTCAAGATGGTCAAACCTTAGCTGTTGGCGGTTTTGGCTTATGTGGTATTCCTGAAGCTTTGATTGCTGCCCTGAAACAAACAGGAGCTAAAGAGCTGACTTGTATTTCAAACAATGCAGGTGTAGATGGTTTTGGTTTGGGATTACTACTCGAAACAAAACAAATTAAAAAAATGATCTCGTCCTATGTCGGAGAAAATAAAGAATTTGAGCGACAATACTTAAATGGTGAACTTGAAGTCGAGCTAACCCCTCAAGGCACTTTGGCTGAAAAACTCCGTGCTGGTGGAGCTGGGATTCCTGCATTTTTTACCCAAACAGGCGTAGGTACGTTGATTGCAGAAGGTAAAGAAGTACGTGAGTTCAATGGTAAAGAATATATTTTAGAACCCTCTTTAACTGCAGATGTCGCTTTGGTCAAAGCGTATAAAGCAGATAAGGCAGGTAACCTAATCTTTAGGAAAACAGCTCAAAATTTTAATCCCGTTTGTGCGATGGCTGGGAAAATCACAGTCGCTGAAGTTGAGGAAATTGTAGAGATCGGTGAGCTCGATCCCGATTCGATACATTTGCCCGGCATTTATGTAAATCGTATCGTTCTTAACACCACACCAGAAAAAAGAATCGAACAAATGACCTTAAAGGCGGAGGCATAAGTTATGGCATGGACGCGTAATGAAATGGCACAACGAGCTGCCTTGGAACTTGAAGATGGATTTTATGTCAATTTAGGGATTGGATTGCCTACATTGGTTGCGAACTATATTCCTGAAAATATCAATGTTTGGCTCCAATCTGAAAATGGTTTGCTGGGAATTGGCGAATTTCCAACAAAAGAAAGCGTAGATGCTGACCTGATTAATGCGGGTAAGCAAACTGTTACGGCGCGAGCAGGCGCTGCATTCTTTTCCAGTGCTGATTCATTTGCCATGATCCGTGGTGGGCACGTGAATATAGCTATACTTGGCGCTATGGAAGTCTCTGAGCAAGGTGATCTTGCGAATTGGATGATTCCAGGGAAAAAAGTCAAAGGTATGGGAGGAGCAATGGATTTGGTGGCTGGCGTACAAAAAGTCGTCGTGCTGATGGAACATTGTGCCAAAGATGGCACCCCAAAAATTGTTCCGCAATGTTCACTGCCCCTTACAGGTAAAGCAGTCGTTCATCGCGTGATTACAGATCTAGGGGTTTTGGATATCACGCCTCAAGGGGTAAAACTGATAGAACTGGCTCATGACGTCAACTTTGATGAGATACAGACAGTGACTGGAGTTCCCCTAATTCAATCGCAATAAGATCGCTAAAAAAACCACGTCTAAGCGTGGTTTTTTTTATTTAGAAAGCATTCATTAAAGAGACGCCAATACCTGCATAGGTAGCACGATGATTATAATCAATCAAACTCTCACCATACCCATCGAATAATTGAAAATGGCCTCTAAGTTTGCCACTGATTGGAAATGCCCAATCAAATTGAACAGCTCCTCGAGAATCACCCCCACCCTTAAGTGAATGTCTTAACATCAAACTAAAATCATGATCATTCCAACGGTAAAAAGTCGTTAAATCACCACGACCAATATAGTTTTTAATGTCAGGATTGTTATCATCATTGAAATCTTCTTCGATTCGATACCAAGGTCGAATCATCATAGCGAAATTATCACGCTCAAATCCTAAGCTCAGCATCACACGGTTCCAACTACGTGATAAAGGATCCGAACGTCCATTTGATTGATGATTTAGCGTTAAACCGAGTAAGCGACCATTTAAACCTAAAAATTCATAGTTGGTTCGAAACACAATACTTGCTTCAGGTTCATAATTCGTTTCACGAAATGGTCGTGATTCTTCAGAGTTGTAAACCTGCCAACGAGATGACTGGGTATAACCTAACCAAATATCGCCATTATTCCCGATTAAGTTTTCAACAGCTTTGGTTTTCAGTGAAATTTGAAACTTAGACTCTAAAGACTTAAGGTTTTGATCATCTTCTACGGTGTTTTGAGGGTTTGGGCTCGATGGAAATTCGTTCTTATCAGACGTCCAAAATGCAGGAAGTAAATATACAGGTTGATGTGCACGTATATTCCATGTACCTAATTTACTGTCTTCAGCCAATTCCCATCGTTTATCAAGCAACGATGAATTCGGTGTAATTACAGGACCTTCCACCGAAAACAAGTTTTCAACTTTTTGTTCGATTTTAGACTTTAAATCCTGTGGTTCAACCTGCGGTGCTGGTATTTCACGCGCAGCCTGACGCTCAGAAACATAAGTAGGTTGCTCAAGTTCAGGGGCTTTGAACAATGCATCATAACAGGCTAAACGCTCTGCATTTGAATCAAGTGCAACGCACGCTTGTGGTGACGCGGGATTCGCTGGTACCACATCTGTTGCCCAGACAGTCTGTATAGGCAAACACATGAACGACGACACACCCAACCATATTGGTGAACGTTTTATTCTATTTCGCATTGGCAAAGCCCCATTTATAATTTTAATTCACTTGTTTTATTGCAAATCCAAGTTCTGCAAGTTGCTCTTTTTTAGCCATTGGTGCTACAACAGCCTTCGTTGGTTTTTGATTCACTAAATACGTTTCTGCTACACGTTTTAGATCATCTAACGTTACATTGAGCAAACGCTCTCGTAAAGTTTTTCTGAATTGAGACGTACGTCCATGCAATAATGCATAACATGCAGTAATTGCTTCACCTGCTGGAGAACCAGGCTTATCCATGCTTGATACAAGACCAAGAATCGCCTCTTCAAGTTGGTGTGGTTTTTGTTCAGTATTCAATAACCAATCAATACTTGCTTCAAAATCTTGGAAAGTTTCTGCTAAACGTGGATCACGATAACTATAGAATCTAAATGCACAAGCATTGCCATCGTAGCTTGCACCAGCGCCATAAGCGCCTCCTTTTTCACGGATTGCACTGTGCAGGAAACCATTTCGTAGATAAGCCGCAAGCACCATTAACGGAGCTGCATCCGGATGAGAAACTTCAACAGCTGGATAAGCTGAAGCACAGAATTGGACATTGGATTGAATCAGCCATGCTTCGTCATTTTGCGTTTGTTCAAAATTAACTTCAGCAAGATGCACTGGCTCACGCTTCACTTCAAGTTTATCCCAAACATTTTGAATTTCTTCAATTAAACGTTCAGACTGTTGCTCTTCACAGACCAGTAGGAACTGTTTAGGCGCGAGTAACAACAAACGGTGAATATTTTGCAACTCTTGAATGAGGTTCGCATATGCTTGTTCATCTGTTTCAATGCTTTGCACAAGCTCGCTCAGCCAATTAAGCGCACCTAAGCCGGTATTATTATAATCACGTAATGCCAATGCACTCATATTACGAGAAGCAATCTGCATGGCATAGCTATGTCCAGAACCAGACAAACGGGATGCCCAACGCGTCTTACGCTGTTGTAAAAGTTCAATAATACGGTCCTTTTCATCAAAACGTAGTTTCTCAAATGCCAGTTTTAACAATTGAATCGTATCTAGTTTGTGGGCAAGCGATTTGGTTGTCAGCGTTAAAAATGCGCTAATTTTACCTTTATCATCAACTTTACTACGTAGAGATGCCCCCATACCAAGGCCACCACTTACCGCTGTTTGTAATTGCTGTAATTCTAAATAATTATATTGACCTGCACCAACCTCCCCCATGAGCACGGAGAGTAAGTTAAAGTAAGGTGATTTCACGACTTGATCAGGAATTTGAATAATCACTTGTTGATAATAAATTCCGTTAGTACCAGCATGGTATAAGTTCAAGGGTGTATCTAAGTTATTAGAAATGATTTCTCTCAATTGACCTTGAACGACTGGAAGTTCGGCAGGAATATCGTCTAAACCAACTTTCGGCAATAAATCTAAGTTATCAGGAGTTGCCTGTCTTTCATTTAATGCCTCAGTCTGGCGTACAATTTCCGCTTTTTCATCATCTGTTAAGCGTGCGCCTATATCAGCTAAACGCTGTTTTTCTGCTTCAGCCTCTAATTTCGACTTATTCGCATCTGGTACAAGCGTCATCTGTACACGATGCGGATTATCAATCAAATGGGTCTTAATCAGATTAGGCAACCACATCGGGTCTTTCAACTGCTCTTTCACTTGCTCAATGGTCGAATCTACGTCCCAAACATGTATTGGATCATTATGATGAATTGCACTGCTTAAACCATTGAGGATGAGGCTTAGACCATAAGGCGTGCCATCTCCACCAATTTCTCGTTGGTGTAATTCAATTTGATGCAAAATCGCATCAACCAATGACTGATCTACAGGCTTCGAGGCAACCTCGTTCAGCACATTCAACACACCGTTTTTGAATGTTTCTGCATGTTCAGGATTTGAACCTTGAATACCACAGTAGAAAGTCATTTCATAGTTAGAATCATCAAGACCTAAAATTGGTCCTGTAGATTGAGCATAACCACACGTTTCTAAATAGTGACGTAATGGTGAAGCAGAATCTTCCAATAAGATCCCTTCAGCCAAACGTAAGCCTAAACGAAGTTGAATATCACTAGATTCAGGAAGTAACCATGCCAGTATATGGTAGGTTTTATCTTTCAAATCTTCAGCATCTACCGCGTAAGTCTCTGTCACCTCAATAGGTGCTTCTAGACGCTCTTCTGGTGTCGAATATAAGGTTTGACCTTTCTTAAACTTAGATAACGCTAAAGTTTCAAACTGCTCTTGTAACTCATAGGCAGATTGATTACCAAAAGTCATGAAAATAGCGTTACTTGGATGATAATGTGACTTATAGAAACTGACTAACTCTTCGTAAGTTAAATCAGGAATATCCTTAGGATCACCACCTGAATTATAGTGGTAAGTCGTTTTAGGGAATAAATGATGAGCAAGTTGGTGATATAACTGATCTGAAGGCGAACTCATTGCACCTTTCATTTCATTAAAAACCACACCCTTGTAAACAGGCTCACCATTTTCCAACTCAATTCGGATACCTTCTTGAGCGAAATCCAAAGGGTTTAAATTGGCTGCAAATGCTGCATCCAAATAGACGGAAAGTAAGTTTTGGAAATCTTTTTTATTCTGTGTCGCAAATGGATAAGCTGTCCAATCGGCAGCTGTAAATGCGTTCATAAACGTATTTAGAGAACGACGGATCATTAAAAAGAATGGATCACGTACAGGAAATTTTTCAGAACCACATAATGCAGTATGCTCAAGAATGTGTGCTTCGCCTTTTGAATCCATCGGTTGTGTACGGAAAGCAACTAAAAAAACATTTTCATCATGTTCAGTTGCTAGATGAAAATGCACAGCGTCAGTTTCTTTATGACGGTATTCTGAAACTAATATATCGAGTGCGGCTACATGATGTTGACGTACCAACTGAAACGCGGGATGAACGGTGTTTTGAATGGTTTCAGTAACATCTACGGTCATGTGTGCTCCTTAATTTACATAAATTTTAACAAAGATCATTATACTGATAGTTCAATACAATTCATCATTTATACAACAAACTCCAACTATTTTCCGAGTAAAATAGTCAGATTAAAACTAAATCAATAAAACTATATCTGAATTAAATGATACATTTCGATTAAATGTGGGTTAAAGCTTGAAAATCAAGCTATACGCTACTGAATTCAATCGCATTGGTGTAAAATCGTTTTCTTTTTTCGTGATGTGAATTTAGACATGGCTAAAGTTGACCTTTTTGCGATTGGCAATGCCCTCATTGACCAAGAATTCAAAGTATCTGATGAATTTCTTTTAGAGCAAAATTTGCAAAAAGGTACTATGCAGCTTACAGATGGGGAAACTCAAGCCCGTCTATTTCAAAACTTAAAAAATTCTCAAGAATATAAAGGTCAAGCCTCTGGGGGATCTGCAGCTAACTCAACAGTGGCTTTTAGTGCCTTAGGTGGTCAAGCGTTTTATGGATGCCGTGTCGGCAATGATGATCTTGGAGCGTTGTACTTAAAAGGTCTAAATGATGCAGGAATACAAACCTCTGAACGTTCGATCAGTGAAGGCGTAACTGGGACTTGCATGGTTTTGGTCAGTCCTGATTCAGAACGTACCATGCATACTTTCTTAGGTATTACAGCTGAACTCAGTAATGAACAAATTGATTTTGAAGCGCTAAAAACCGCTCAATGGTTATATATAGAGGGTTACCTTTCTACGAGTGATACAGCACGAGCTGCCGTAAAGCAAGCGCGTGCAATTGCGAAAGCAAATAATGTCAAAATTGCGTTAACTCTCTCTGATCCTGCTATGGTGCAGTATGCGCGTACAGGCTTGGACGAATTATTAGATGATGGTGTAGATGTTCTATTCTGTAATGAACAAGAAGCATTGATGTATACACAAACTGATGGCTTACAAAATGCTCTTGCTGCACTTAAAAAATTAAGCTCTACCGTCATTATTACGCTTGGCGCAGACGGCGCTCTTGTAGCAACGGAATCAACTGAACTTCAAGTGAAAGGACGTAAAGTTGTTGCTTTAGACACGAACGGTGCTGGTGATGCTTTCTCTGGTGCATTTTTATATGCATTAAATGCTGGTAAAGATTTACAAACAGCGACTGAATTGGCTATTTTAATCTCAAGCCAAGTGGTTGCTCAATTTGGTCCACGTTTAGACGTAGCTGATTACGCTAAACTTCTTAAAGAATTTCAAATAGAAGTCGCATAAAATGAATAAAATTTGCATGACTGAAGACATTCCTGAAAGAGAATCTCGATCTTTTGAAACTGAAAATGGTGACAACATTTTCATTACGCAACGAGATGGTTGCTTCTATGCGTATCAAAATGTATGCCCACATTTGCAAGTTGAGCTCGAGTTTCTTGAAAATCAATTCTTAGATCGTGATCAAGAGTTCATTGAATGCTCTACTCATGGTGCTTTATTTGATGTAGAAACTGGTGTGTGCATTTCAGGCCCATGCCAAGGTGAATCTTTAGAAAAAGTCGAGATTAAAGTTCATTCTGATGGTGGAATTTACTTAGAATCTTAAGTCATGAGGTGAAGGACATGCTGGCATTTTTAATGGAAATTGATTTAATGCCATTTCATATGTGCGTGTTTGCATTGCTAATGCTCAGCATGGCTGAAACCTTAGGCTATTTTTTTGGCTTAAGACCTAGTCAATTTATAAAAAAATTAACACCTTATTGGCTTATTCGCCTTCCTTTGCTTCAAGTTAAATTTTCCAAAGTTCTCATTCTTGTTTTTTTTCTGATCAATTTTAGTTTTGCTGGATATTTTCTTCAGCTCATTGTATTTGCAAGCCAGAAAGCCTTTCTAGCTTGGTACTATGTTTTATTACCCGCTTTAATTATCGCAATCTTCTTTACGGTATTTATGATTCATTGTTTGGATCAAGTAATCAAACCCAAATACAAATCAGAGCACTCAAATTTGCTTGGTCGACTAGCAACTGTTTCTAGTGGTAATGCACGACCTGGTTTCTCTGCTCAAGCACGCGTTCGCGATGAATTCGGTCAATTACATTATGTACAAGTTGAACCAGAGTTTGGGGAACTTGAATTTCAATCTCAAATCCTCCTGATCCGTGCAAAAAGATCTCATTTTATTGCTAAAAAAATTGCCAAAACAAATCAACTTTTCAATGTTGATCAGCATTAATTAGCTATTACCCCCACTTCAATTATATGCATTTGATTTGAAAATAGTTCATTCAAGGTATTTTTGACGCCTATTAAATTTAAATCCAATCAACTCAACGATTATATAAAATTAATAAAATCTTTATAACCAACTATTTTAATCAGATTTAAAACCAACCAATTTAATAAGCTTTAAAACAACAATCCCATTATTTTAGTTGGAATTAAAATATTAATACCAAGTAATTTAGTCTATTTTATTTTAAACATAACCATTTTAGTCGGATTTAATACCATTAAAAATCAAAACATCAAGCTATTGTTTTTATTATATTTTTTATATTAAAAATATTTATGACTATAAAGTATTTATTTTAAATGAAAAAAAGATAATAATATTTAGAATAGATTTAAATAATGCATTTAAATATGATGATTAAAACTTCAAGTTTAAATAAAAATTTAATCAAAGAGATTACTTTGATTCTTATTATCAAAGTAATCATTCTTATCGTGATTAAAAATATTTGGTTTGATGCACCTACCATTCCCAAAAACTTTGACCATCAAGTCGCTGAACGAATTACGGGCAGCGAACTTAAAATGAAGGAGACACGTTGATGATTTCTGAAAGCGTGGTCGATCTATCGCGGTTTCAATTTGCAATGACCGCAATGTATCACTTTATATTTGTACCCCTCACTCTAGGTTTGGCATTTATCCTTGCCATCATGGAGACCACCTACGTCATTACAGGTAAAGAGATTTACCGAGACATGACCAAGTTTTGGGGTAAGTTATTCGGGATCAACTTTGCTTTAGGGGTAACCACTGGACTAACGATGGAATTCCAGTTTGGTACAAACTGGGCTTACTACTCACATTATGTAGGTGACATTTTTGGTGCACCATTAGCAATCGAAGGATTAATGGCCTTCTTTTTAGAATCTACTTTTATTGGTTTATTCTTTTTCGGCTGGGAACGTCTTTCTAAAGTCCAACATTTATGTGTGACATGGTTAGTGGCTTTAGGCTCTAATATGTCAGCACTTTGGATCTTGGTTGCAAATGGTTGGATGCAAAACCCTGTCGGTGCCGCATTTAACTATGAAACCATGCGTATGGAACTGGTAGATTTTGCCGCACTAATCTTTAACCCAGTGGCACAAGTTAAATTTGTCCATACTGTTTCTGCGGGTTACGTGACTGGTGCAATTTTTGTATTGGCAATTTCAAGTTATTACCTACTTAAAAAACGTGATTTGGCCTTTGCCCGTCGTTCATTTGCCATTGCTGCTATTTTCGGTCTTGCTTCGACATTATCCGTAATTTTACTGGGTGATGAATCAGGATATGAATTAGGTGATGTTCAAAAAACTAAACTCGCTGCAATTGAAGCAGAATGGGATACACATCCAGCTCCAGCTGCATTCACATTATTTGGTATCCCCAATCCCGAGACGCAAACAACAGATTATGCTGTGAAAATTCCATATGTGATGGGTTTAATTGCGACTCGCTCTACAACTGAACAAGTCACAGGGATCAAAGATTTAATCGCACAACATGAGCAACGTATCCGTAATGGTATGGTCGCTTATGCACAGCTTGAACAACTTCGCGCTGGAGATCAATCACCAGAACTCAAAGCCGCATTTGACGAGACTCAAAAAGATTTGGGTTATGGTCTATTGTTGAAGAAATACACACCAACTGTGGTTGATGCTACTGAACAACAAATTAAGTCTGCAGCTTTAGATACTATCCCTCATGTTCCAAGTTTATTTTGGGCATTTAGAGCGATGGTGGCGTCAGGTTTCTTAATGCTCTTGTTGTTCATTCTTGCAACGTATGCCGTCATGAAACGTAATGCTGAAAATAAAACTTGGTTGCTCAAGTTTGCACTGATCGCCCTTCCACTTCCATGGATTGCAGCTCAAACAGGTTGGTACGTTGCTGAAGTTGGTCGTCAACCATGGACTATTGGTGAAGTTTTACCAACACACCTATCTGCATCAAGTATTAGTTCAGCGGATGTATGGGGTTCAATTTTAGCACTCGCTGCTTTCTATACAGTGCTGCTCATCATAGAAATGTATTTAATGATCAAGTTCTCAAGACTAGGACCAAGCTCTTTACATACTGGAAAGTATCATTTCGAAAAACTAGCAGCAGCCAATAAGTCAACTGAGGAGATTTAACATGATTGAATATGAACTTCTCAAAATCATTTGGTGGGTATTGGTCGGCGTCCTCCTTATTGGGTTTGCTTTGACTGATGGATTTGATATGGGCTCTATGGCACTGATGCCGTTCGTCGGTAAAGACGATGAAGAGCGTCGTGCTGCTATCAACACCATTGCACCACATTGGGATGGAAACCAGGTGTGGTTTATTACGGCGGGTGGTGCACTTTTCGCAGCTTGGCCAATGGTATATGCAACAGCTTTCTCGGGTATGTACTGGGCGCTGTTACTCGTATTATTTGCTTTATTCCTTAGACCTGTTGGTTTTGACTATCGCTCTAAGCTCGAAAATACTAAATGGCGTAATGCTTGGGATTGGGGCTTATGTATTGGCGGCGCAGTACCAGCACTCGTTTTTGGTGTTGCTTTTGGCAATATGTTCCTTGGCGTCCCCTTTACACTTGATGAAACTGTTCGTTCAAGTTACACAGGAAGCTTCTTTGCACTTTTAAATCCATTTGCCTTGGTCTGTGGATTGGTGAGTTTGACCATGCTTGCTGCGCATGGTGGTGCATGGTTAATGCTACGCACTGAAGGTGCATTAAGAACACGCTCTGCTCAAGCTACACGATATATGGGTATTCTTTTTCTCATCTGTTTTATCGGTGCTGGTGCTTGGTTATATTTCGGCAATATCGAAGGCTACACACTTGTAACCCCTTATGATACGAATGGTGTAGCTAATCCACTCGCTAAAGAAGTACTTACTGATGCCAATCATGGTTGGATGAACAATTATTCTATTTATCCAATCACAATATTGGCACCGGTGATGGCAATTATCGGAGGAATAATTGTGGTTTTAGCATCGTCTAAAAATAAAGCGGGACTTAGCTTTGTGGGTACATCGTTCGCTGTGATTGGCTCAATTCTCACTGCTGGTTTTGCCCTATTCCCATTCCTGATGCCATCTAGTATTCATCCAAACATTAGCTTGACGATGTGGGATGCAGTATCTAGCCAAATGACGCTTTCAGTAATGACTGTTGCTGCATGTATTTTTGTTCCACTGATCTTGGCATACACCACTTGGTGTTACTACAAAATGTGGGGTGTGATTACCAAGAAACATATTCAAGACCACACGCATAGTCTGTATTAAAACCGAATCACTGTTAGGAGAAAATTATGTGGTACTTCGCATGGATACTAGGTGTGTTAATGGCATGTTTCGCGAGTGTACTTGCAGCCATTTACATGGAACAACATCAAGACTTAGATGGTGAATGAAATGAGTGAGCTTGCGATGTCAAATTCTGAAAAACGTAAATACTCATTTGCAATGATCATTTCATTTCTGATGGCATTGCCTCTCGCAACCATATTACTCATCCACCCAAGTCTAATGTTGGATGCAAGTGGTCATTACAGTCACCGTGCCATGATGCTGATTATGATTGGAATATCTGGTGGTTTTATCCATGGCATAGGGTTTATACCACGTTATTGGATATGGAAGTATTTATTTAGCCCATTTGTAGCATGGCCATTAATGATTTATGGTTACTATACTTGGCTGTTCACTTAATTTATAAAAAGCCCTCTATGAGTAATGCCAGTCAGTTAAGAGATTGACTGGCTTTTTCTTGGGTATTTTTGAGGTTTTCCTTTTACAACCCTTGGATAACTCCTCACTCTTCTCTCAGGTATAACATACCGATTAGATTTCTCCATTAA